>DYJQ01000040.1 GCA_020723045.1 Candidatus Micrarchaeum sp. | reverse complement strand
CCTATCGCATATCAATACTCTATGAACAGCATCTCCCCCTCTCCTTTTTTACTGCATATTTTTCTCGGCCTCTATCTCAAATATTGTCTTGAGCTGTATTATACCCTCCTGGTCCATGAAATCGAGTATCTCAACAATTTTCTCCGGCCGCATGTTGAGCTCCGCCCGTATCTCCTCTGCACTCTTCTTGCCGTCTATGAAGCTGTATATGGACACGCCCTCCGCGCCATACTTGTCGAAAAGGTTGCGCTGCAACCTCACTCTTTTGAACGCGGATATATGGCCCTTTCCCTTCACCGGCACAACACCGAGCAAATCATCTTTTTCAATCTCATCCATAAGGCACACCATTCGTATATTAATTCGCAACTCTTTTATATCTAATCAATGTATAATTGTTTTTTTCTGCGAAATATTGAAATATATATTTATTTAAGGCCCGCATCCACCGTACCCTCCATAAGCAGAGAAGTTAGATTTAAATTAAATCCTTCCAAATTACATTTTGTGGCATATGTAGATTCACTGATCAGTACAGGGGTGGACCAGCTCATAAACCTCGTCTATAGAGAGAAGCGCGTGAGCCTTGAGAACGCCGCGCGCGAGCTGGGTATTGCACGCAAGGTTATTGAAGAGTGGGCGCGCATCCTTGAAGAAGAGGGGATAGTGCGGATAGAATACCAGTTTACATCCACCTATCTCGCGTGGGCCGGCGAGAGCATTGCCGAGCCGGAAAAACTTAAAGGGCTGCGTGAACAGCGCGATTCGCTCCTCAACGAGATTGAGGGCCTTACAGGAAAGGTGGAGTCGTACATAAAAGAGTCAAGAGAGTCTGCAAAGAAGTTTGCAACCTTGATGAAGGAGGTATCCAGTGTAAGCGAAGGCATTAGGACCGCAGTCGATATGATCACCGACCTTAAGAAGGAGAGCAAGAAGGCGGATGAAGAGGCGTCTGCGATGATTGCAGAGATTGAGTCGCTGATGAATGGCATAAACGCAAAGATTGGCGATTATGAGAAGCGGCTCAGTGATGCCGAGAAGTCTTACAACAGCGATTCAAAGCTTGCTGACACTATTAAGGGCGATTATGCAGACCTGCTCGCCGAGGTGCGCAAACATACAGAGACTTTTTCAAAGCACAAGAAATTGATTGATGATGCACTTAGCGACCTTACCAAGATGGAAGCGGGTATAACGGAAAGACTAAACACTTATTCGCAGTTGAGTGAGGGCACACTCCAGGATGAGATAAAGAATGCATATGACAAGTTTGAGAGCATAAAAGCTACATACTCCAGCCTCAATGAAACTATGGAGAAGAGGCTTGCAGAGATGCGGCTGGCGCTCAAGACAATAACCGATTTCAGCAAGGATATTGATACGCTTGAAGAGAAGATAAGCGAGGATGTGATTGCGGCACGGTATGCAGAGATAAGAAAGATGATGGACCTGATGTCCGAGCTTGAGGATGAAGAGGAGCGCCTAGACAAAAAGCTGAAGTTGGTTGCGAACGAGCTGAGGAGCCTTAAGATTGAGGTGCCACCCTCTGCAAGCACAGAAGTTGAGAAAAAACTGGAGGAGGCCAAGGATAAGATAAAAGCGACGAAGCGCGAGGCCACACTGATAGAGCAGAAGAGGCAGGAGCTTCTCAATCTGATGAAACGGATAAAGGAGAGCAAGAAGGAGTGATATTTATGAAATCATCAAAACCAACCCAGAGCGATCCAGCGGCATCACATGATAAGGCGGGTGAGGTATTGCCCATTGAAGAGGTGAGTATGGGTAGCGGCACCGCACAGCTCTTGGACACCTACACGCTTGATGTTGAGGGGATGAAAGTAGAAGTGAGGATTGCACGGAAGGCCGACGTCTACGTCCCATTTTATGAGATAAAGATCCCCGGCCTTGCAGAGGGCACGAGGATAATACTCGATACGCAGATCAAGGGCGAATTGATAGGTGAGGTTAACGTTGACATAACCGAACTGCTGGACGCACGCAAGAACAAGTATGTGAGAGACCAGTTCTTCTCTAAGACCACAAAGGTCCTTCTCAGGCATTTTCCCAGTCTCACGCAGGAAAACCTGCGCATACTCTCTGCATACATGATGCAGTATACACTCGGTCTCGGAGACCTTGAGCCGTTCTTGCACGATGAAAAGCTTGAGGAAATAGTGGTTAATGGTTCACGCCAGCCGATATGGGCGTTTCACAAGAAGTATGGATGGTGCGTGACGAATATTGTACTGAAAGAGGAGAAGAGCATACAGGATTATGCAGCTGCGATAGGCCGTAGGGTTGGCAGGCAGATAAACATGCTCAACCCGCTCATGGATGCACGGCTGGTAACCGGCGATCGTGTCAATGCCACACTATTTCCCATCTCAACAAACGGCAACACAATCACTATAAGGAAGTTTGCACGCAATCCATGGACGCCGTCAATGTTCGTTCAGCTTGATACAGTTTCTGCTGATGTGATGGCGCTCTTATGGCTGGGTATACAGAATGAGATGTCTATACTTGTATCGGGAGGTACGGGTAGCGGTAAGACATCATTCCTCAACGCGCTCTCCACTTTCTTCCCCCCCAACCAGCGCATAATCAGTATAGAGGACACGCGTGAGATATATCTTCCATCATTCCTGCAGTGGGTGCCGCTCTCGACGCGCCCGCCCAATCCTGAAGGGAAGGGCGAGATAAAAATGCTCGACTTGATGGTCAACTCGCTCAGGATGAGGCCGGATAGGATAATTGTGGGCGAGGTGAGGCGGCAGAGGGAGGCTGAGATACTATTTGAAGCGATGCATACCGGCCACTCTGTGTATGCAACACTCCACGCAGACAATGCAGACCAAACACTCTCGCGCCTCACAAACCCGCCTATCGATATCCCCAAATCGATGGTGGGCGCGCTTGACATGATAGTAGTGCAGTACAGGAATAGGCGGACGGGTATCCGCAGGACGTTTGAGGTTGCAGAGGTTGATGAGAAGGGTGATTATAAAGTGGTGTACAGGTGGAACCCACGCACTGATAGGCTCGATAAGATTGATGAGATATCATCATTGGCGGACCGTATAAGCCTATACACGGGGATGAGTCTTAAGGAGATAAATGCGGATATAGATGAGAAGATAGGCGTTCTCAACTACATGATAAAGAAGAAGTATACTGATGTTGAGGTTGTGGGTAGGGTGGTTGCAGAGTATTACAATAATAGGGATGGCCTGCTCAAGGCAATTGAGAAGGACTTGAGCATCGATGATATTATGAAGAAGGTTTAGGCAAGGGTGGGGATCGTGGTGGAAAAGGCTACAAGATCTTTTGAAGAGCTGAGACGTGAGGCGTACACACTCGAGAAGGGCGGTTATCACCCGAAGTATAAGCCCGTTGCAAAGGATTCTCCGCTCAATATAGAGGTAAGGCTTCTCTCATATGACATTCTGCTCAACGAGCTTGATAAGGTGTATAAGACGGTTGCTGCAAAGAAGTATCTAAAATCGAATCCTGTTCAGAGGGTTTGACGGTTGCCACTAAGGCGTTTCAAGGCCTTATAAGATCTCAGAGAATCAACGCCATAGTCAATCGACGAACAAAAAGTATTTTATAATAGGGCCTTGACAAAATAGATACATGGACTACTCAGGTTTTTATAAAAAATCACCAGCCGAGAGATTGGCCATATTACGCGAGGCATGTGCTCTTAGTGATGGTGAGGTTGCAACGCTCCTCTCCGGCGGTCTTGGGATTGATGAAGCCGACCTGATGCGTGAGAATGTGGTAGGCCTCTATACACTCCCTCTTAGTGTGGCTACTAACTTCCTCATCAACGGCAAGGAATACCTGATTCCGATGGTGGGTGAGGAACCCAGTGTTGTGGCCGCTGCATCAAACGCCGCAAAGCGCGCGAGGGAATTTGGCGGGTTCACCGCAAGCTCAACCGACCCGGTTATGATAGGGGAGATACACATAGTTGGCCCTGACCCCGAGGCGGTTGAGATAGTGGATGCCCACCGCACAGAGTTGATTGCTATTATTGATGAGGCAATACCGTCAATGAAGAAGCGCGGTGGTGGTGTGCGCGAGGTATGGCCGCGTATGTACACATCCGGCTTGGGCAGGAACCTCATAATCTACTTCTCTGTTGATGTGCGCGACGCTATGGGGGCAAACACTATCAATAAAGCGGCAGAGTCAATAGCACCCCATATAGTGGACCTTGTAGGGGGCCGTATAAACATGCGCATACTATCCAACCTCTCAATAAAACGCCTCTCAAAGGCCAAGGCGTACTTCTCTGTAGATGCATCATTCACAAAGGATATACTGGATGCACAGGCATTTGCAGAGAATGATATATTCAGGGCAGTGACGCACAACAAGGGGATAATGAACGGTATATCCGCACTTGCCCTTGCAACGGGTAATGATACGCGTGCGGTTGAGGCGGGTGCGCACGGTTATAGCGCCTACGGCTCTGCTTACAGACCGCTTACCAAGTATTACGTCGAGAATGGCAAGTTGGCGGGTGAGATTGAACTGCCCCTTGCACTTGGGACGATAGGCAGCGGGACAAATCATCGTGCGGCTCGGCTGGCTATTGACAAGATATTGCGGGTCAAGTCTTCACAGGAGTTGTGTTCTGTTGCAGCGGCGCTTGGCCTTGCGCAGAATTTTGCGGCACTCCGCGCGCTTACGCAGGAGGGTATAAACAAGGGCCATATGCGTCTTCACTCCAAGACGCTGGCATTGCAGGCGGGTGCAACCCCTGAGGAGGCCAGTGCAGTTTACGAATACTTTAAAGGGAAGGAAGATAAGATAAGCTCTTCTGCGGTTAAGGAGTTTCTTGAACAAATGCGCAATCAAAAAAGAGAGGGTAGATCATAATGTCTAAGATATGCCCAAAGTGCGGTGCGTCAAGCAAGGATAGAAAGTTTATCGGCCCATTCTGTAGTGTATGCTATGCTGAAATGAACAGGCCGGAGCTTCCCGATGAAATCATAATCTATAAGTGCAGGGACTGCGGTGCTGAGAAGTATAAGGTATGGAATGAGGAGGATATAAAGGCAAGTATTGCAAGGTCGCTCTATGACAGGCGGTTCGGCATCCCTAAAATAAAATTGCATGATAATGAGGCACGGCTGAATTTTGCAGGCCTTGATGATGAGTTTGTAATCCCAGTTATAGTGAAGGACTCGCTGTGCGGCTCGTGTGCGCAGAGGCATTCGGGTTATTATGAGGGTATCATACAGCTGAGGGGCCGGTATGCCCATGATGAGCGGTTTATCAATTCGTTAATATCTAGACTGGAGAAGTCAACTTTCATACAACGTGTTGAGCAATTGAAAGATGGCATAGATATTTACTATGGTGATAAGGAGATAACACGGTCCATCCTCTCATCGATGAATGTGAAGGTGAAGGTCTCAAACAAGTTATGGGGTGTGAAGGACGGCCGGAGGGTGTACCGAACGACGTTTTTGATAAGAGAGTAAACGAGTTATAAAGGATTAGATGTACACTTCACACAATCCCACAGTGGCATAACATTTTGCAGGCGAGTCTGGGTTTGGTTGCCCTCCGGTTTCATAATCTATTACGAATTCCGCGCTTCTCGTCACATCTGGCGTGTTTTCTACGGCATATGTGCACGTGAACTCCTTTTCTGTGGTCTTTCTCTCACCCTTGCCATCACCACAATCGTATTTGTATTGCTTGATGTCGTGGTTATCCTTATTCTCAATATCCACTGTGAATCTGTACGTTTCTTCTGATGGCGTTATCTTCTCAATCTCAGGTGTCAGTGTGCACGTGAGAGGGGGTACATGGATACTGATAGTGCTGAAATCACTATTCCATTTATGCAGGTTCTCGAAGTCTGCACGTACCCTCGCGGTAAGTGTGCCATGCTCACCAACATTAAGCTTGCAATTTTGCAGCTGCACATTATAGAATGAGTAATTACCAGTAGTAGGGTTGGTTTGAGTTTTGCTGCCTATTGGGCACAGTGTAGATTTCCCATCCACAGTTTTGGTGAGTGACTCCAATGTTACGTTTGCACCATTACCGTATTTGTCCTTCGGAATGATGTTGTTCGGCTGTACGAGGACTCTTCCTGTAACATTAATACCATTTTTGTTCACTTCCCCATAATTATCCGCATCTATGGTTGGTGGCGCAACGTTAACGGTGACTGATAAGTCCTTAACTGGATTAGCGCACACACTAAACGGCACTTTGAATGTTTTATTACCCTCTCCCTGTGTGGTGCCGCATACCTCCCCCGTTATGGAATTTTTTATAGAGCTCGCAACTGCACGGTAATTATAGGTGATTACAAACGCATGGTCTTTTGTATCAGCCGAGCCCTCCCCAGCAGTCCCCTTTATAGTGAGCTGTACATGCATCGTTTGATCGGGTCTTACCTCAACAGCATAGGGGTCGGCAGTGTATGAAACTACGTTTACTGGATTTGTTGATTCATCTTTCACACGTATGTTAGAGATTATAACCGATGTGTCGCCCTTGTTTGTGAACGTAAGGGCCAGTTCTATTGTATCTTCTGGAGTATCCTCTTGCAAGCAATCCCAGCCGATATAGTTACCCTTATGTATAACTGCAGGCGTACCGCTCCCTTCAATGTTAATGTCCGGCGAAACAGCCCTAACAGTTATCGACTTTTCTATACTCCACGGCAGCGTGCCGCTCGATTTCTCTGTGAATGGATGAATATTTGGTCCTGTGCCATCATTGAATATTTCTTTTAGAAGGCCAGCGCATTCCTCAAAAGTAGTTTTATATCGCACAGTGTACGTGCCCTCTTTCGAGAAGGTAAAATCATAATGGCTAGGTTGGTCAGATGCAAAATTCCACAAGCTCCCCTCTTTTGAGCCAGGTACGGGTCCACTAACTATAACATTATAGTGCCCCATACATCCAAAGCCACCCATACTTTTGGCATATTTAACCTCCTTGTACTCTTCTATTCCTAGCGAGGAGAGCCGGGCACCCCCACTTCCAGTGAGAACGCTGTTAATAACGTCTCGCTCATTATCAAAGTAGGTAAAGTATGTGGATATATGCTTGAAGCGGACCTCATTCTGGTGCAATACATCATTTTGTTCTGAGTTTAGTATTGTCAGTCTACCGTTTATGCCATACTTATCTTGAGTATCATATCTAGATACATCGCAGTTCGAGGGGTTGCCACTTTCTGTCCTATCACAATGACTAAGCACCTTCATGCTGAAAATTGTCTTATACTCAATAAAGTCCAGAAGATCATGAGTATCTCCAACGCACACCACTACATTGCCATCCT
>DYJQ01000039.1:3276-7370 GCA_020723045.1 Candidatus Micrarchaeum sp. | reverse complement strand
ACAGCTCAACCTTGCATATTTGGGCATACACGTTTCCACAAAATCACACAACGACTGGTCTGCTGTATGTGTGAGACAGATGGTCTTTATGTCAGGGAGACAGAAGTTCTTCATCTCATTTTCGCCAAATTTCATGAATGCCGTTTCAAGAGGCCCGCATGCATCATTCCGCGAGTTGCCATACTCCACTGTTGGCGTATCCAAAAAAGACATACCCTTCACCACCACGTCGGGCACTTCACCGACCATTATACTGTAGAACACACTTGCGGCCGCAAGACAGAACGTCTCCTGGTTAGAGCATGCAGATTCAACGGTATAATCCATATAGGCAGGGCCGCCAAGCGAATGGAATTTATCAAGCATCTCTGGGTTACACGGTGACTTTGTTGCATAGGTAGTAATACCCAAATCTTTAAAGCTGGGGTAGTTCATCTCATATGCCTTGCATGCCTCTATTACCACATTGCTGATTGTATCGCACCCTGCAAGATATGGGTTCTGTGCGGGGTTTGTGCAGTCCTTTGACGCTTCACATTGCTGTGCGCATACAGCAGCCTTAGTAGGATCTTTTGTGCCATCCGCTTTCCTGCACCCATTCTCAGTTGTACAGCATTTACTAAAACAACTGTCTGGGTTGGTATCATCAATAAGCTCTGCACGACATTTGGTTTCAGCACTTGATTTACACTGCTGGGATACACCGGAATGGTATTCCCTACATAAATCCTCATCATTCATGCATTTCTCAAAGATGGATACTGCTTCACCATCAACAAATTTCTGGTAATTGCTGTCTGGATATAAGACAACCTTCCCAGTACAGCCCTGCCTCTCCACATAAAACATCGGTTGCCTCATGCTCTTGAATGGAGTGGGCAAGAGGTATATGCATGCTGAATAGTACATTTCAGCAGATGGTGTTATAGAGCCCCCGCTCTGCTGGAGCCCACCCTCTTGTGTCGAACCGCCCTCACCACTACTCAAACTTGAGATGTAGGGATCGCCGTATATTGCATAATATGAATAGTCATCAAAAAAGTGGCCTGTATATGCGATAAGTTTAGATGCATCCACATCGGCACCTTCAGCAATTGTCTGTGCATATTTATTGACATCCACACGTGCACTGACTTTATGTGTGCTGCCATCGCAATAGTACATCTTATACCCTGCTGCTGTAATGGAGTTGGCAATGAATGATTTCTCTAGGTCATCCATAACCATGGTGTTTGTGCAAACCCTTGTCTTCATCACTCTGCAACCCCCGCCAGAGCATACCTCCTCGAGACATTTCCTATCATTTGCATCAACCTTCCCATCGCCATTAAAGTCAAACTTCGTATTATATACGCCGGCAGCACTTGAGGCATACTCATCAAATGCAGACAAATCCCCATTATCAAGAATGCTATCATTGTTGAGGTCATACACCTCTGCTTTCTCACTGCATTTTGGCAGGCAGTCTAGACATATTTCGGGGGCGCACTCACTGAATATCCAAGGGGGCAGGTTTATATTTTGGAGCCAGGCCTTGAAATCTGAGAGGGATAAATATATCCATCCGCTATCTTGCGACCCATCATCCTTCTTCCCACTGCTTCCGATGTTCACAAATTTTTTGCATGCAACCACCCCATTTCCGTTGAGGTTGCCGCTCTCTACATCTTCCCTGCTAATACACTGGCCGCTCACAGCATCTGAAGAGGCAGTCTCGCCACTTTCACCCGAAGGCTGAGTAACAGGAATGCAAATAATGCGAATAGTATCATTATCACAAAGGAAAGGAGCAACTGTGCATACATCAAACGTACATAACACGGGATATGTTTCACAATCGTTTTGGCACGCTTTGGGGTTGAGGAGGCACCGTTTGCATAGAGCTGGGTTTTTCTTGCATATATCACAGAACTGTGATGATTCGTTGCATAAGTCCTCGCCAAGAGGGCACTTAGCCGGGTCTACTGTGCAATCCACCACAACATCTGCGATTATATTCTTATCACTGGCACATTCACCGCTCTCCACACTCCTGCATGGCTGGCCGTCACACGTAGTATCGCACACATAACCTGGGGGGCACTCATTGCACGCGCTAGAGCACTTGAAATCCTTAAGTTCTGAGGAAGTGGGTGCGCATAGTGTGTTCCCGCACGTCATCTTGTTTCCTTTCTCATCCACATATACACACGGTTTGCCGGATTCCCACAACTCGCGTGTGCATGATGCATCAAGACAACTTATACATGTGGCTGTTGCAGCATCGCAACACCCAGAATCACAGCCTGTAACACCGATCGACTCGCACGGCACGCCTACACTGCACGATCCCTTCTCCATGCATGTGTACGTTCCCTGGTTGTTTGCGCATAATGTATCCGTGCACACTGTACACTTGCCGTTGCTATCACACAATTGGCAGTTAGTATTAACCTGCGCTGCGGAGCATGCCTGGCCGCCACAGCTGGCGCACTGGCCGTCTGCACTACAGCACCCTGTCGGGCACTGCGGACAGGAAGAGTATGCATCGACACCACAACTCGGGGCGCACACATTCTTCTGTTGCCTGCTATCATACGTACATACGCTATTATCAATACAGTTTGCACAGTCCCCGTTCAGGTCGCACACCCGGCACGGCTGGCCCACAGTTGGGCACTCCCTCCCTACACATTGTGATACAGATTCGCAACGCCCGTTCTGGTTGCATATAAAGCCGGAGCAACAGGGTGTCTCCTCACTGCACAGTGCATTCTCTTTACAAGGCTGGCACTTGCCACCCGTGCACGCATAATCATCACAGCATGGATTTTCGGCACTGCACGTTCCTGGGTTTATACACACTTGGTCACTGCGTATGCACTCCTCTGGATTGACAACACTGCAACACTTGCCACTCTCAGACACGAACGTATAACCTACACCGCATTCTGCGGGGCAGTATTCCATATCCTCACCTGTATGAGGGTTGTGCACACAACACCCACATGCACTTACAGCACACGGATATGCGCCGACACTAGCATCGCATGTGGGCCCGCTAGGTCCTTGAAGGCCCTGGAAGAAGAGCATGAACAGCAATGCTATTACTATAAGCAGTACCAACGCAATAAGCGGTCTCCAGTCAGTTCCCTCTCTCTCATAACTGCTCATAAATATCTATCCTACCTTTATTTTAATTGGACTTATAAAGCATTCCTTTCCTCTAGCATCACATTGTGCCTTGAGCGTATTGCACACATCGGGTAGTAAATCCTTTGTAGTTGACACTACACTCTCATATGGTGCAACACTCGAAATACCCGTAAGTGACAGTGTCCCACAATTAAATTTGTATTTGTATTTGCCATCAGATAACTGTTCATAAGCAACGTTAGTACAGCATGAATCTTCTACACGATAACCCGATGGGCACACATCCGTCGCTACACTACTAACATCTGTGGGTATACCGTTTCCCGGCACCATATATGTACAGCAGGCACCTCTATGCGATGTCGATGTGCACTCAAATGTGCCGGGCGTGCATGTTTGCTCTGCGTCGCTAGGTACGTACTCGGGTTTAAGACAACCGTAGCCGGCACACATAGCAGAACCTTCAGGGCATGCAGTAATGACCTGCTCGCCATACTCACAACACTCGCATCCATTCACACCATTACACGGGTGGCCTCTCTCGCATACGCATTTCCCTGTGAGTGCATCACAGCACTTGCACGTTGTCTGGTCATCACACAGTCTTTGGCCGGGACCGCAGTCGCCAGCATCCATACATACCAATGCACCACTGCTCGATTTTGCACATACCGTATTATCCGTGCACCCCGTACATGAGTTCCCTTCACAAGAAATACAGGGCTGCTGGCCGGGCACATTGCATGGCTTGCCTATACATGAAGTTGCTTCACACGTCTTAGTAGTAGGATTGCATGCATAACCATCACATGAGCACTTCTTATTCGGGTCATTTGGGTCGCAGGAAGCGGCACACTTTGTACACTTGTTATCCTCTGTGCATTCATAACCTTTACATGCACATCCTTTATTCGGGTCGCATGGGACATTACAGTTGGTGCACTGGCCATCTGTGCATT
>DYJQ01000039.1:1434-3176 GCA_020723045.1 Candidatus Micrarchaeum sp. | reverse complement strand
CCTTTATTCGGGTCGCATGGGACATTACAGTTGGTGCACTGGCCATCTGTGCATTCGTAACCTTCACATGCACATCCTTTATTCGGGTCGCATGGGACATTACAGTTGGTGCACTGGCCATCTGTGCATTTGTAATCTTTACATGCACATTGCTTATTTGGGTCGTTCGGGTCACATGAGGTGGTACAGCTCTTGCACACCCCATCAAAACATCCAAACCCATCACAGCACGTACTCTTAGGAGGCTGGCCGGGTATCTCTATTTCTACACACGGAAGCCCCTCATCGCACGGCATACAATGCTTTTCACCACTGGGCTGCAACTCACACTTATAACCTGCATCAGTACAGCAGTCATCATTAGATTCGCATGGGTTAACATTTACGCACACAGAGGTAGTACCTATGTTACGCGCGCATTCCTCTTTATTATCACATGCGGCACACACATCAACATCATCACCACTCTGCATACAGCAACCGCACGGGCTCAAATCACACTCAAAACATACGTTTGGCAGGGCGCAAGCGGGGTTGTTTGCACAGCTATTTGTGGATTGGCCGCACAGCGCCTGTATGATCAGCAGTGCAAGTATCCCTGCACCCAGTATTGCAAGAAGGTGCAATCCTGTGTCCTCATCACGTGCTGTACGTTCTACCATATGACTATTCCCCCGTATTTTCCCGTGCGGCCTACCATTTGATTATTCCCCCCCACCTCAATCTACCTGCATTTATACCTCTTATACAACTCCATCAACCGCGATGGGTCGCAGTAGTTTCCCTGCTGGCCTCTCGGGATATCCTCCTCATTGAATTGGAGCATTGTCTTTCCCTCGCCTTCATTGTAGTACCTGCCGCACGCATCAAACCACTCGCGTGTGTATGGATTCTTCCACTCAATACCATCACTGAACAGACTCTGCACTAAATTAAAACTGAGGCCAGCCCCACTTGTGGAAATGCCAGACTGCGGTGGAGTGAATTGTGTGTTGAATAATGAAGGCCCATACAAAGAGATTGGCTGTTGGCCGCTCTCACTGCCGCCAAACATCTGCCCTCCTGTTATAAGAGACTGGAGACCGAAGTGCTGGTATGCTGTCTGTATCATCTTGAAATTTACCTCTTGTACCATATCCGCCTTCCAATCGACCACATCCGTCCACACTGAATTGGATGGGAGGTTGGAGGCGTATACCAATCCATAATCCTTCCCATTTTCGCCTGTTGAGATTGGGTAGCAATTCTTATCAGCAAGACAGTACTGGCCGAGACCGATCACGCCGCTACCTACCATCGTCGGTACCTCCTCAACGAGCAAGTTGTGCATCTGGTCCCTCAACTGCTCATAACTCCAGCATGAGTCATCTGATGCGATGCTCTTCATGTTTATGCCTAGAAGGATTAATGAGTAGAGATGCTTCTTATATTTCTGCTCGCCGCTTCCCCACTCTCCTTTTGTTAGGGCATACTTTGATATGTTGTTGATGCTCCTCAAGTAGCCTGGGATCGAGCAGTTGCCGCGTGTTGCACGTCCAGTATCCTCTACAAGAAGCACAAACCCTAGTGCATCTAGATCCCCACCTTTTTCCATCACTTTTTGCACCAGTGCAGTTATCTTGTTCTGGGTGTCCACACTCACATTCTCGTTTGAGTTGAGTCTTATGAGTATGGGTAGCATCTTTACACAGCGTTTCTCTACGTAGTCTATGGATATTTTGTTGCCTTTATCATCCGTCTCA
>DYJQ01000039.1:0-1334 GCA_020723045.1 Candidatus Micrarchaeum sp. | reverse complement strand
GGTCGTTGGATTCAGTAAGCAGTTCTGCATCAAGCAGTTCTGTTGATATTATTGCAGGTGTTGCGGGCGCGTGCGGGTTGAGTAAGAGCGATGCGTAAAGCGGGTTATCATAACCCTCACTCACACTGGTTATCTGGTCGGTCAGGCCCTTCAACAAATCTAACGATTTCTCAGAACCGAACTGCACGAGCTTCACATCCAACTTCTGGTTTAAGAGGTCATCAGTGAAGCTTGTTGATTTAGTTACATCACTACACCATCTCTCCTTTACCTTGAGTGGGTGTGTTTCTGTTTCAGTTTTTACTGTTCTTTCTTCGTCATCTTTATTCACAAAACATATCTTAGACCCCTCCTCTTGCACATATACCGTGGGCGGGTAGAATGAATTTAGCTTGAGCGGGATGTTCTCAACAGTTCTGTGTATTACCACCTTTATCCTCTTGCCAGATTCCGGATGATAGAACAGATAAGTAATTTTATCAAGACCCGTATTATCCGTGCCCCATTCAAACATTTCATTGCTGAGCGAGAGTTTCTCTTCACTGTGTGCTCTCACCGTAACCATCCTTACCCATTCCGCGCCATGCTGGACACTATCATTAAAGCCCCTCTCAACATCGCTGGGCGCAAACGAGCTTGATGGTTTTTTGAGTATATTTCCACATCCATTATCACCATCGCAATCAAAGACCTTGTTCTTAATATTTGTTAGGGCACTCTCAAGCGTATACTTCCCGCAATCAAGCCTGCCGTAGTACCACGTTACATCTTCATCTCCCTTATTCCTCAGCGTGAATGTATCACCCTCAAGCATGTGCACATCTCCTGTCGTTTCACCGCCCAGCTTGCCCTCACCTTCAAACGTCATGTTATAAAGATAAACAGTGGCGTAATCATTACGTGTGAGTTCCATGCCCACATCCCGTATGCCTGAATTAAGTACGGGCACTTTAAGGTCAATACTTGTGATGCTTCTGTCAGAGAGAGGGGATGCAGAGAATGGCGAGAGGTGGGTTATACTGGTACCGCTCGCATTGAGGTTGTATACAGGGGATTCATAAAGTACATACCTTGCACTCCCTTCAGGATAGAATGTCTGTTTACCATGTGGGCCTAATGTGGCAGTCTGGCCATCATATGTACTCGAGCCGAGACAGAACCATACGCCTCCAGTACCCTTATTTATCGTGAATTGCTTGCCTATTACATAACCTATATCACTCATCACGAGCTTTCTACCTGAACTTGGATAGAGGTAAGTTGAAAGTGGCGAGAGGTCGTTATGCAGGAACATTATGGAGTTCTTAAAGTTTTCTGGCTTGGCACATGGCGAG
>DYJQ01000038.1 GCA_020723045.1 Candidatus Micrarchaeum sp. | reverse complement strand
CTCCCCCTGCACTTTACCCCACCTAAGTGCTTTAGAAAACCCTAATTCCAATTCTTTCACAAATCTATTAGGCCTTCAATTTAGAAAAGTTTAAGAACTTTAAATAACAGATAGCTGATAAAACAGGCAAAAGCAAGTGATTAAATGAGTTTAGAACGGCTAAAAAAGGGGGTAGAAGGGGCGCGCGATAAAGTTCACACTTGGTTCGCCAAGCGCGAGAAGACCGGCGGGCTAAGCAAAGTCCATGACTGGAGCCACGTTTACGCAGTTGCGAGGCATGCGAAAATAGTAGCGGAAGAGCTTGCATTGAAGGAGGGGCAGGAAGCAGAGGTAGCAAAACAAGCTGGCCTTCTCGCAGAAGCCGCGGGTTATCTGCACGATGTGATGCGCAAGGCCACTGAACGCGAGCCGCATGGAATATTGGGAAAAAAGTTCATTGAGCGCGCCTACGCTGCACCCCCGTTTCCGACCTCAATAAAGAAGCGCTTTTTCACGGAATTCACTCTAAACGAAATAAAGATTATTGCTGACGCGGTCGAACTGCACGAGTCAAGCTGGAAAGAATTCGGCGAAAAAAGCAGCGACATCCCTACCCTGATGCACATAGTAACACAAGCTGTAAGGGTTGGCGATAAAGTGTTCGAGGCTTCAGGCTACCGCGTGCTCGAGAGGCGCTCATTCTTCGTCGGAAAAGAAAGAATGCAAAAAGATCTCAAGCCCCTTGAGGGGGTGTACGGAGAAAAGGCGCCGTTATATGCGGTTGCGATGGAATCTGCAATACGGCTGCGCGCAATAAACGCCATCAAGGACATGCCACTCTGGGTTCAGCCCATTGCAAAACCCCTGCACGCAGTGCAAGAGGAATTCTATTACTCGCTCCTAAAACACTTGGGGCTAAACGAAGAAGAGCTGTTTGAAGAAATGAAGCGCGTGAAGTTCCCAAAGTTCGACAAGTACGAGAAACAAATCCGCGAAAACGCTGCAGAGGCAGATTCAAACGAGAGCATTCGCGGGATTAGCGCTGATGCCGCGGACTCGGCAGCCGAACTAGTCTATCACTTCGTGAACTCCAAAAACCCGGATGAAGCGATCCTGTCCTTCAAACCGAAAGGCGAGAAAGCGGCAAAGTGGCTCGAACAAATCAAGGCTTACCGTGAGGGAAGCGATGAGTACCTGGAGCTGCTGAGAAATGATATACGCACGCGCTTACATTAATAAATAAACGTGCGGGTAATAGATTAGCGGTTGGAAAGCGAATAGGTTAAAAAAATGCAAGGAGGATTGATTTAATGAGAATAGCTACTGTGGAGGCAACACCAAACATTGCCGTAGTAAAATATTGGGGCAAACGCGATAATAAAATAATCCTTCCGATGGAGGGAAGCCAGAGTTTTACCATAGACTCGCTCAAGACGCGCACCACTGTGATGTTTTCTGATAAATTCAAAGAGGATGAGTTCTGGCTTAACAATAAAAAAGTAGACCTCACGGATAAGGAGATTGCAGAGCGCATGCAACAACTCAACATTATCCGCGAGAGGGCAGGCATAACACTCAAAGCGAAAATAGTCTCAATTAACTGCTTTCCAACAGCAGCAGGGTTTGCATCATCAGCTTCCGGGCTTGCAGCACTCGCATGCGCAGCATCAAGGGCAGCAGGGCTCAACCTAAGCGCAAAAGAGCTGTCGATTCTTGCGCGTCTTGGAAGCGGTAGCGCGTGCCGCTCGGTGGTGGGGGGTTTTGTTGAATGGCATAAGGGAACAAAAGAAGATGGCAGCGATTCCTTTGCAGAAACAATATATCCTGCAAACCACTGGCCCGAGCTCCGGCTTGTGAGTGCAGTGCTGGCAGAAGGAAAGAAGAAGGTTTCATCACGCGCAGGCATGAAACAGACTGTTGCGACCAGTGTGCTCTACACCGCAAGGCTTGCATACCTGCCCACGCTTTTGAAAGAGATGCGCGAGGCTGTTGGTAGAAAGGATTTCGCAAAGTTCGCGGAGCTTACGATGCGTGAGAGCAATAACATGCACGCCACAATGCTCGATACGTGGCCACCCATCATGTACCTGAACGATTTGTCCAAGCAAGTTATTTATGCAGTGGGTGAGCTTAACGCAAACGAAATCAAGGCAGCATATACATTCGATGCGGGGCCGAACGCCCACATATACACACTGGAAAAGAACGTTCCAGAAGTGAAGAGAATGCTTGAGGGAATAAATGGTGTTCAGAAGGTCATAGTCTCAAAAATCGGGAATGGGCCTGTTTATTTAGAGCAGGAGAGGGAGCACCTCATAGACCCAAAAACCGGAAATGTACGTGAGCACTACTATGATGAAAAAGCAAACTTAATAGTCATTAAGGAGGATGAAAAATGAAAACTGCAATTGCATCTGCACCCGGAAAAATCTTATGGATAGGCGGCTATTCTGTGTTGGAGAAGCCAAACGTAAGCTTTGTGACAGGCATTAACAAACGCGTTTACGCGAAAGCGAAGCTGCTCACTGAGCCGAAGGCTGTGTTCAACCTGCCGCAGTTCAACACGAAGGTGGAAGGGATAATTGAAAAGAACAGTATGGTGTTCAACCCACCGTTGAGCGATAAGGATGCGGCCGACTCCAAGTTCGTGCGTTTTGTAGCTGACATCTGTCTTAAGTATGCACGGAGCAAGGGAAAGGGTCTTGAAGGGTTTGAGATTACTACTGTAAGCGATGCGGTATTTGGCTCTGGAGGCGCCAAGACTGGTTTGGGGAGCAGTGCAGCTGTAGCAGTCGCAACGACTGCGGCACTGATGCAGGCATTTGGGTTTAAGCTCAATGAAAACAAGGACTTGATACATAGGATCGCGCAGTTCGCACACTCAAAAGCACAGGGGAAGGTTGGAAGCGGGTTTGACATAACCGCGGCTACATTTGGCGGTTGCGCTTACTCGCGCTACTCACCATCCATAATAAACAATGTGCCTGAAAATGCCAGTGCAGAACAGGTAGTCAAGGCCATCGATGGGGAGTGGGATTACACTATTAAGGAGGTAGAACTGCCGTTAGAATGGGTTTCAGTAATCGCGTTCACTGGTAGGAGCGCATCAACAAGCGCAATGGTAAAGAAAGTGAATGAGTTCAAGGCTGCAAAACCATCTGAATATACTGAATTGATAAAACAGATAAATGAGGCTAATAAAAAAGCGATTGAAGCACTCGAGAAAATCAGAGAAATAACGAAGTTTCATGCCAGCATAGAAAGTGCCACAGCCTTAAAAGAATTCCAAGATGCATTTGATGAAGGGAGAGTACTCACCAAGAAATTAGGCGACTTATCAGACGCGCCTATCGAGCCTCCAGAGTTTACTGAGGCCATTGAGCTGGCAAAGAGAAGCGGTGCCTTTGTTGCAAAACTGCCGGGTGCTGGCGGTGGTGACTCGATTGCGGCACTGTGCCTCAGCAAAGACAGGGCAAAGAACGTTGCAGATGCATGGGCGCATATTGGGTATAAAATACTTGACCTAAACATCAGCAATGAGGGTGTTAGAGAAGAGCCAGCGAAAAAGTTTGAAGCAAAGGTGGCTGAGGTGCTCAAGCCCTAGTGAAGACAACATCAAAATGCTTTATGCAACAGAAAGACCAACCCAACGTGCGAGTAGGTAGATGGGCCTGAATTATCAACACGTCATCGACGCGGGATGAGTTAAGTCTGGGAATGAACTTCGTGACCCACAGGTCAAAGCTCGCCATCTTTCAAATCGTACACCTTATAGCGCCCATTAGTCCCAGTTATCTCAAACAGGGTTTTGGTGCCCTCTCTTCTTATTTTTACACTGCAATCCGTGCCGCCACTGAATTTAGCAGTGTAGGGGAATGCAACTGGCCCGTCCTCACGAAATAAGTAAACCTTTACGTCACCGTTTGCGAATGCAATTATGAAAGCATCCAATTCCTTTCCATCACTTGCCCTGTAATTGAAAAACTCTCCGCATACTGCTTCGTATGTAAAGTCTTCATGCCACGATTTTCCAGCTAGGCTAATAGACCCAATCTCGCTTTGAGCGATCCTTTCATTTTTTTCCAAGACAAAATCAAATGACGTTCTCTTCAATGCATATGTCTTACCATCTACAGTAACTTCCCTTAGCTGTTGTTGCTTAGTGGTGTTGCTTTGTGTTGTTAATCTATCATCCTGTATTTGTTCAACCATCGGAGGTATATGTTGTAGTTTCTTGACTACGGGAGGCGGTGTACGGTGCAGCAGCTCTTGTTCAGCCATAGAATCTTCGTGCCGTAGTACTCCTCCGGTACATGCCAGCCCAAAAACATATGACGCAAGCAGAGCTCCAGCAATTTTTCGCATTTCAACCACATCAATTTACTATCGAATACATTCACTGTTTAACTAATACCATATCATGATTATGATCTCTACTCATCCCTCTAAAGCGTTCTATAAAATCAGTGTTGTCTACACGCACAAACTTATCCCCAATTTTTTCAAAGACCTCACCCTTTCTAGCTGCTCTCTCTATATAAAGCTGTGCATTAGATGTCGACTCTGTCTTTATTTCTACATTTGTTTTTATTTTAAAAACACTGACATCACCAGAAGATCTAGATGCTATCGTTATTTTATACGTATTTGCATACTTTCCCTTCTCCTCTCCTTTTCCAAATTTTCGCTCAATTTCCTTAGATGTCGGTAGTTTCACAGGTACTATAGTATCTAGTCTTCTATCTTCTTCCCGCGCAACTGGTTTTTGCTCCTCAGTGGGCTTTTTCTTCTCAACCTGCGCCATAACAATCACATTTAAACTATGTATTGATGGTTTTTTAAACATGTTGATTGTGTAGAAATTGCTTGAGAGGGTATGGAAAATAGATGAATCTGCCTTTTAGGGGGTACACGACTGCCCATATTGCCAACGGCATCAAAATGTTTATAAATGCAAAAAAGTATAAATGTCCTATGCAACAGAAAGAATGCCCTATAGGACAGAAGCGGGAACCCAGGAGAATGCAACTGTTCAAGCGGATGTTCGGAAAGCTCGAGCAAAAGTTTGAGGGGCGTGGCGATAAGTATGTGATTCCTTATGATGACCTCCACCCGCTTTTGCAGAAAAAAATAGATGTGTTAATAGAAGGGCGCAACGTGCGCCGTTGGTGGAGTACGCTCTTCCTCATTATACCTCCAGCACTCCTCACAGTTAATCCCAATATTGCCGTAGCCACTGCACTGTACCTGCCTTTTGCTGAGATGGGTGAGTTGTGCGTGCGCTCCGGAACGCGTAAGATCGGAAAGTACTTCACTGACTCTCCTAATAAAATAATCTCTGATGAGGCGCTGGCCAACCATCCTCACTTGGAAGACCTCAAGAAGCGCTTCACACACCTGTTTGTGCGCGGCAATGGTGATATTGTGTTCACACGCGAAAAAAAGGCGGGCGAGATAATAGGGTTAGTGGGCCGCATGCACATTCCGATACATCGTTAGAAGGGCCACAGATGTTTTATAAAACTTACCCTCTTGAACAACTAGAGCACGACAGCAATAGGCCCGAAGAGGGCTGGTTGTGAAGGTGGAAGTATGCAAAGAGGAACGGAAAAAGAAAGCCTGAAGAATCTAATACTTAAGCTTGAGAAACTCGGAAAAAAGAATAAGGTAGGGTTATGGGTTACTGCTTCTAAACTGCTGGCACTGCCTCGCAGGAGATGTGTTGCAGTGAATGTGAGCAAGGTTGAAAAAAGTGTAAGCGAGAAGGAGATTGCACTCGTTCCGGGCAAACTGTTGGGCGATGGTGTAATCGAGAGAAAGCTCACAATTGCCGCTTACGTGTGGACACCGGGCGCAAAGAAGCGGATTGAAAGTGCTGGGGGTTCACTGCTCTCGATTGATGAACTCGTGGACAGGAATCCAAAAGGAACGGATGTGAGGATTATAAGGTGATGCTTATGGTTAAGGTAATCGATGGTGATGGGCTCATAGTGGGGAGGGTTGCATCATACGTAGCAAAAAATGCAATGAAAGGCGAAAAGTTCAGTATAATAAACGCAGAAAAGATGGTAATAAGCGGTGATAGGAAGAATATAGTGGAGAAGTATGTCAAGCGGAGAAGGCTTAAGAATAAGGCAAACCCCGAGCACTCGCCGCACTGGCCAAGGAGGCCTGATTACCTAGTTAAGAGGATAATCAAGGGGATGCTGCCAACCCAGAAGGCCAGCGGGCTGAAAGCGTTCAGAAACATTATGGTGTACATGGGAAATGAGAATGTAAAGGGAGAAATGGTAGAGTTGAACGGCTCTTTTAAAAAGGATAAACTGGATAAGTTCATCAGCGTCCTTGACCTATGCAGGGCGCTCTCATATAGGTACTGAAGGTGTTGATTATGGCGGTCAAAAAGGAACAAAATGAAGGAAAAAAGACCACGCTGAGTAAAGGGAAGGTTGCAAAAGCATCTGCCAAACCGCAGAATGTCCACCCTAAAAAAACAGAAGTTGTGGTCGTGAGGAGCAAGAGAAAAGAGGCGGTTGCACGAGCATCCATCCGCAAGGGGACTGGGATTGTAAGAATAAATGCAATGAACATGAGCTCCGTGGACAATCCATACACAAAAACGATAATGAGCGAGCCGCTCACCATGATTGATGATGCACTCGCAAAGGGTGTTGATATAGATGTGGATGTATACGGCGGGGGGCAGATGGGCCAAGCGCAGGCGGTAAGGAGTGCTATTGCAAGGGCGCTTGTTGCATTCACAAATGATTCAAAACTGAGGGAGGAGTTCCACAAACGGGATAAGTTCTTGGTTGTTGAGGACTCGAGAAGGGTTGAACCCAAGAAGTATAAGGGGCCGAAGGCAAGGGCGCGATTCCAGAAATCGTACAGATGAGGTGGTTTATGTGATGTTTCCTGTAAGATGTTTTACGTGCGGAGCGGTTATTGCAGATAAGTATGGGGAGTACAAAAAGAGGGTGAGTAATGGCGAGAGTGTAAAGGATGTGCTCGACTCACTCGGGATTGATAGGTATTGTTGCAGAAGGATGTTCATAAGCCACGTCGATAATGTAAAGGACATTGTGAGGTTTTCCAGATTTTGATTTTCGCTCCCTCTCCTTTCTATGGGTTTTTACACCGTACAAAGTAGAAATGTATTTAAATCTTTTTTTAGAACGTTTTCATGGAATACAAACGCTTCAAAAAAATAGCCAAGAAAGTAAAATCTGCGGTGAAAAAGGCGCTTTTTATCGCCGCCTTTGGGGCTACAGTAGCTGGGTGTGGTGGCGTATATAACGTGCGCCACGCAAAACCATACATACCCTTAAGCTCGAGCACCAAAGATCGTGCATACTTCATAAAGGAAATGGAAATGAAATGGGATCACGATCAAGGATCATCAAGTCAAGAATCATCAAGTGGTAGTATGGAAATAGCAGCACACTTAATCGCAGGATCCCTTATAAAAGTAAGAAACTGAATATTGGTGCGAACTTAATTATTGACCCACTGCTGTTACTGCTAAAGGAGCATCACACCACTATACGGGGAGCTGAATTTAAGTATCCACCACTTGCATTTGTGGGGGCTAGCCTTAACTTTGAGACACCATCGCTTTACCTATCTATAAGTAATACCTATTATATTGCGCACATTAAATCTGATTACCCTCTTGATCAAGAGGGGCATA
This sequence comes from Candidatus Micrarchaeum sp., assembly GCA_020723045.1. Lineage (GTDB taxonomy): Archaea > Micrarchaeota > Micrarchaeia > CAILAH01 > CAILAH01 > DYJQ01. The sequence goes on along the minus strand of DYJQ01000038.1, from coordinate 173 downwards.
CAGAGGCCACATCGGTTAGGGGAGGAGTGACCCTAGATGCGATATTTTGGCAGTTATTAAAGAATAATTCTTACGAACAAAAACAAACAAGGATTTTTGAGGGAATTGGAATAAGGGCGAACAAATATCTTGTTGGAATGACTCCGATGGTTGGAATCAAATTTTCTGGAATC
>DYJQ01000002.1:31648-42383 GCA_020723045.1 Candidatus Micrarchaeum sp. | reverse complement strand
TACACACCCCATATATACTTATTGACGGTCCTATATATAAAGATTTCGTTTGCCGAATTGTGCCTTTACATACCTATCCTTTTACCACACCGTGCGGTACCATACGCACGACAGGGTTGGCCAGATGTGCGCCCTTGACACTCTCGATCACATCATCAATATCCTTATACGCACCCGGTGCCTCCTCAGAGATGAGCTCACGCTCTGCAACACGTACGTAAATCCCTTTATTCTCAAGAGATGCACGCACCTGAGCGGCAGGGTACTCGCGTATAGCATCATGCCTACTCATTACCCTACCCGCACCGTGGCACACCGAGTGGAACGCTTCTGCAGATTCAGGAGTGCCCACAAGGACATAACTTGCAGTACCCATACTGCCGGGAATGAGAACGGGCTGGCCGACGTCACGGTATGCTGTGGGCACCTCCGACCTACCCGCAGGCATTGCACGCGTCGCCCCTTTCCTGTGCACCCATACAAACCCCTTCCTCCCATCCTCAACAACATGCTCCTCACGCTTGGCTATGTTATGGCACACATCATAGAGCACATCCATCCCCAAATCCTCCGGGTCTTTTTTGAAGACCATACCCACAGCCTCACGCACCCAGTGTGTAAGCATCTGCCTGTTGACGAATGCATAATTTACCGCACAATTCATCGCCTTTATGTAATCCTGCCCCTCCGGTGAATTGACGGGCGCATACACAAGCTCACGATCAGCGAGCCGGATATTATTACGCTGTATATACTCATTAAATATCCTGATATAATCCGATGCGACCTGATGGCCCAACCCACGCGACCCCGTGTGTATCATTATCACGAACTGGCCCTTGAACAACCCGAACTTACTGGCTATATTCTCATCAAAGACATCCTGGACCTCCTGCAACTCTATGAAATGATTGCCTGACCCCACAGTACCCAGCTGTGGCCTCCCGCGTTTGAGTGCAGTATCACTGACCTTGGATGGGTCTGCATCCTTCATGTGGCCGTACTCCTCGATGAACTCCTTATCCCTCTCCCAGCCATACCCTGCACGGATAGCCCAATCAACACCATCCGAGAGCACCTGCTTGAGTGTTTGAGTATCAAGCCGTACCTTGCCCTCACTCCCCACACCGGAGGGGCAATTCTCGAAGATGGAATTCACAAGGTCACGCAGTTTTGGCGCAACATCCGCATACTTGAGATTGGTCTTTATGACACGGACCCCGCAATTTGACACGATAATACCGTTTGCCACAAACCTGTGGTGTGATTCAACATTAAAATCGTAAACCCTTCCACTATAACCCTTCTTTCCAATAGTTATTATTTCATCAACAAGTGCGCCAAATGTATTATACGCCTCAACCTGCATTGCAAGAAATTCATCAAATGATGGTAGTGATAACGGTGCACGGGCACTGGTATTCTCATAATATGCACGCTCTATGAACCGCGCATTTGCCCATTTAGAGGCGAACCGCTCCTGAAGCTCACTTAGCCTGAACCCTTTCGATTTCAGTTCACAAACCCTTGCACGGACCTCCTCGCGTTTTGCGCGGTACATTGCCTTCATACGGATGTAAAGAACAGCTGCAAGGCCGGCAACCATCCTCTTTGTATTATACTCATAGCCAATACGAGTGTATAACTTTAGTAAATTCTCTTCATCACCATCCACCTCAAGCCTCAAGCGCACCTTACCGTTAACACACTCAACTTTAGAGACCTTTGCAATATTAACACCAAACTCACCAAGCAATTCAGAGAGGTCAAACAGGAATTCACGTGCATTAGATTCGAGTGTAACGGCCTTATTCATATTCAGTGTCGGCATATAAAACCCTGTCTTTGAAGAAGTTGCAGGGGCGGAAAGCTCGGCACCAAACAGTGCCGCAAGGTAGAGACGTTTTATCCATAACGGGGAGGTGCGCACAAATGGGGGCACCCTGAACCGCACATTCGTTTTATTACCTACCGGTGCACCAAGCTCAATGAGCCTTCTCGCAAACTCTTGTGAATATACATGGAGCTCTGCGTTTGTTGCAGTAAACCTCTTCCCATTTATCGAATGGGCTCTTATCCTCTCAATAATGTGCGAATGATAACCCAGCTTAGCCACATCATCCCTAATCCTTGCAAGGTCTTCCTTCTTGCCAAAGAAGATTGCCCTCATCTTCCTATTTGAGTAAGTCAATGTGCCGTCGCCAGTCAGATATCCTATGAGCTTTGCATATATTGCAATCTCTTCCTCATTCTCACAGAACAGTTCATACTCAACACCTTCAAAAGGATAGGTTAGAATTGTGCCGCCCTCACTGAGGTCGGCTGGTAACTTACGGCCCGTAGGCGTGATGATAGGGTGGTCCGGGGTTACTGTAACCGTTCCGGAAAGAGTCTCAACGGTGTAGACTTGGCCTTCAAACTCCTTGTGCATGAAAAATGTGGCTCGGCCCTTTTCAGAACCAACCACAAGTTCATGCGAGCCAGTGAGTAATACTGTCCCCCCAGTATGTGCAACCTCTGAGAAGTATGCTGAGTATGCCTCGATTGGCCTGAAAAACCCAAACGATGATAAAATATGCGCACCCGGTAAAATGCAGTTTATGTCGTAGCCTACACCGCCGGGGGATACTATACCTTCCTCCTCACGGAATGCGGCAACACCGCCGATGGGGAAGCCATACCCCTCATGGCCATCCGGCATTACATATGCAGAACGTACTATACCGGGCAGTGTTGCGACGTTGGTGAGCTGTGTGAGTGTGCGGTCACCCCGCATCTTGCCCAGCATCTTCTCTGAAGCAAATATAACTGCTGGGACATTCATATCCCCGGACTTGTCTATCCGCCATACGTAATCAGAAACCTTGTTTATATCGGCCATGAAAATTTGAGGGAGATAATCATTATTAAACTTGCATTCAGTGTATTCACAACAAGGCCTGCAGTGCATTCGCAACAAGGCATAAGCATATTAAAATGCATGCACAATCTCTTCTTTGTGGATTACATCGGCCTCTCATTATACCTTGCACTCGCAACTGCTACACTCATCATATGGATAGTGTATATAGCCCTTCACACAAAAGGCGTGCTTACACTAAAAGACCTCATACTACCCAGCATTGCGGAAATACCTATGAGTGCAGAGATTGCACTCATACTGCTCCACCCACTCTTCTGGATACTCTCACTCGGTATCTGCTCGCTCTTTCTCGTTTCGCTCCTGTTCACCACCCAACAACAGCTCATAGCCTACGACTGGCTGATGTTCGCATTCTCACTCATAATATTCTTTGCACTATTCGACCCGTTTACAGTATGGCTGCTTGAAGGAAGATTGAGAGAACCCTTGCGGTTCATTATGGGCTCGATGAGTTATGGAGTGCTGTGCGCACTCGCCGCATTCTTCATAAACTCATTCCTCGGCATATGGCTGAATGAATTCATCGACCCTACGCTTGGCGCAATAGTACTGCTCTCACTCGTACCGTTTCTTGAGGAGATACTAAAAATGGTTGGTGTGGTCGCATTCACGGGGCACAGACTGTTCAGGGGACCGCTAGACGGCCTGCTCATAGGGTTCTCGATAGGCGCGGGGTTTGCACTGACTGAGAACCTATTCTACATCATCACTAAAATACCTGCATACTCGCTCGACCTCCTCATATTCAGGGCGCTGTACAATACCATCGCGCACGGCGCATTCACAGCAATAGGCGGCGCGGTACTGGGCAAGATAAAAGTTAACTTTGGCAGCATGAGCCTGCTGCTTGTTTCCACCGCCGTATTCATTGCCGCACTCGTGCACACCGCATTCAACATCCTAGCTATCGTTGATATCGTAGGCGTAAAAAGCCTTGTGCTGAATTATTACATATTCAGCCCACTGTTGGTTATTGCACTCATAATCGTTGTGGTATACTTAATATACTATTCCAAAAAGAGTGCACGAGCCAGTGAAGTTATAGAGAAAAAAACAGAAAACAGCAGTATGCAAAAAGAGTGAAAATAAATTTATTCCATACCGCCCATACCGCCCATCTCACCACCGGGCATACCACCGGGTGGCATCTTGCTCCTGCCCTTGCTCGCGATCACATCATCAATGCGGAGTATCATCTCCGCAGCTTCTGATGCACTCGAGATGGCCTGCCTCTTTACTTTGAGCGGCTCAATCACACCCAGCTTGTTCATATCATTGATCTTACCCGTATGGACATCAACACCCATAAACTTATTACCCTCGTTATGCTTTGCTCTGAGTGATACGAGCGTATCTATCGCGTCCATACCCGCACTCTCCGCAAGCGTCTTCGGGATAACCTCGAGCGCCCGGGCGAACGCCTCAACCGCGAGTTGCTCACGGCCGCCTATCTCACGTGCATATGCACGCAGCTTCTCTGCAAGCTCCATCTCAACACTGCCGCCTCCCCATACGTACATACCATCCTCAACCGCACTCGTCACTGCACCGATACTGTCTTTTATGGCCCTCTCTGCTTCGTTGACGACATGCTCGCTCCCACCCCTCACGAATATCGTAACACTCTTGGGGTTCTTGCAGTCCTTTACGAACACCATTGCCTCGCCACCGATCTTTTTCTCCTCAACAACACCTGCATACCCAAGGTCGCCCTTGCTTATGTCGTCGAGACTCGTTATGATCTTTGCACCAGTTGCGCGGGCCAGCTTCTCCATATCGCTCTTCTTCACCCTGCGCACCGCCGCAATCCCTCTCTTTGCAAGGAAGTGCTGTGCCACATCATCAATACCTTTCTGGCAGAACACCACATTCGCGCCACTAGCCGCGACCTTCTCCACCATCCCCCTCAGCATATCCTCCTCCTGTTTGAGGAATGCAGTCAACTGGTCTGGTGAAGTAATCTCAATCTTAGTATCCGTCTCAGGCTTCTCAATCTCGAGAGCAGTATCAATGAGCGCCACTTTTGCGTCCTTCACTTCCTTGGGCATACCCGTATGCACAACCTCCTTATCAACAAGAATACCCTTTATGAGCGCGGTATCATCCGTATTGCCACCCTCCTTTTTCTCAATCTTTATCTGCTCTATATCCACATCAATCGTGCCGTCCCGCTCATCCGCAACCATGCCTATCGCATCCACCACGAGTTTTGCAAGGTGCGATTTCGATGAGCCCACACCCGCACTCTTCGAGCCGAGTGAGACCTCCGCGATTTTAACGAGAGTCTGCTTATCAGCGAGCGATACCTTCTCACCCACCTTCCCGAGGAATTCTGCCGCCTTATCCGCAGCTGTTTTATACCCTTTCACGATCGTGCTCGCGTGTATATTCTGATCGAGCAAATCGCCGGCATTCTTCAGGAGTTCTCCTGCGATTGCAGCCGCAGTCGTCGTGCCATCCCCAACCTCCTTATCCTGCGCCTTTGCGACCTCCACCATCAATTTGCCAGCGGGATGCTCAAGGTTCATCTCCTCAAGTATAGTCGCACCATCATTTGTTATCACGATATCGCCCAAGTCGCTCACGAGCATCTTATCCATCCCCTTGGGGCCGAGTGTGGTGCGCACCGCACTTGCAACCGCATATGCCACTGCAATGTTGGTCCTCTGCGCGTCGCGGCCTATCATCCGTGTAGAGCCCTCAGGCAAAACCAAAACCTGCTGTCCATTCATGTTTGCACCTGTCATTCTATACACCTCTTTGGATTTGTTTTATTAATAGCAACTGGATATAACTAGTGAAAACCCTTTAGGCACATAAAAGTTATAAAACTAAGCAATCAGATAGTGGGCCGTAAATAATGAATAGCGGGAATGAATGAAAGAGGGCACTGCGACGGGGTGAGGACCGAATGGAGAGGCACTATAAAAGTGATGAAAACACCAAGAAAATGATCGAGCTTAAGAACGTGTGCAAGACATACATAATGGGAGAGGGAGTGACGGTGAATGCACTGCAGGGCCTTTCGATGCACGTCAACGAAGGCGAGCACATAAGCATACTTGGGCCGAGCGGGAGCGGCAAGAGCACGCTACTCCACATGATGGGACTGCTTGACAAGCCAACAAGCGGAAAGATATGCCTGGATGGCCATTGCACAGAAGAGATGAGCGATGACGAGAGGGCATACATACGGGGGAAGAAGATCGGGTTCGTATTCCAGACATTTAACCTAATCCCCAGCCTCACCGCACTCGAGAATGTGATGCTGCCGATGATGATATACAATGCGCCAAGAGAAGAACGCGAGGAACGTGCGATGGAACTGCTCACACAATTGGGGATGGAGAACAGGGCCGGCCATAAGCCAAGCCAACTGAGCGGCGGCCAGCGGCAGAGGGTGGCGATTGCACGCGCGCTTGCAAACGACCCGCCCATCATACTTGCAGATGAACCCACCGGCAACCTCGATTCAAAAACCAGCACTGAAGTGGTTGAGATATTTGATGATTTGCACAGGAGAGGCAAGACGCTCATCGTGGTAACGCATGATGAGGGGATCGCAGGCTGTGCGGATAGAGTGATAAAGATAAAGGACGGCCGCGTGCTGGAAGAGGAACGGCTGGTTAAAAGACGCAAAAGAACGTACGGAAGCAAGGACTGAATTCCAGCCAAGGATTATACTTAATATGAGGCGTATGATATGAACAAGAACATTTTGGGCATGCAACTGCTAATGCTTCTTCTCCTCCTGCCAGGAGTGTTCGCTTCATTCTCCATAGCGAATTATTCAGTCTCACCGGTACAGGTAAAACCCGGCGAGTTTGGGACAGTAAATATAATCGTCACAAATCAGGACATCTCAAACAGCGCTGAGGGCATAAAAATAGAGATAACACCGGGGTCATACATAACAATGGAGCGTGAAATCGCGGTTGGCGACCTAAGCGAAGGGGCAGCACTCACACTTTCAATACCATTCAAGGTTGAGGGTTGGGCGCCTACTGGCATATACCCTATAAACCTTGATATATACGGCCAAGTAGCAAAGAGCTCTGGCGGGATGGAGTCCGTGCACAAGAAAGTGCTTGCAACAATCAAAGTAGTGAACCCGCCTGCACTCCAGCTGTCTATGGAAAGGAGCCAGATAAGCGAGGTCGGCGAGGAGACAATTACAGTGAAAAATAATGGTGGCACTGCAAAAAAGGTATACATCTCGATAGCAAACAGCGGTATTGGCTTCCTCAACCAAGACGTGATATACATCGACAGGCTGGATGACAACGCAAGCATACCCGTAACCATAGATGCGAGGAGTGCAGAGGAAGGGGCGCAGAAGATACAGTTCACACTGGCGTATGAAGATGAGCTTGGCAATTCATACTCTGAAACGCGTTCCCTCCCCATAAGCATAAGAAAAGAGAGTGGAGATTTTGTGTTCACGCAGGAGGGCTCTGTTGTTACTGGGAGGAGCGATACGCTCAAGATAGAGGTTAAGAATGAGGGGGATGATGTACAGAACCTCAGATTCTCAACTGCAGACGCAAATTTCCAGCTAGTCGGCATAAGCGAGTTTAAGGTTGGCGACCTCAAGAGAGGCGAGACAAAGGCCGTTGAAGTGCCAGTGCTGGCTGCCATCGAGCCAGGTAGCAAGTCAATCTCGCTCAACCTGAAATGGATCGAGAACAGTGAGAACCGCGAAGGTGAGAAGAGCATGCCGCTCAAGGTCAGCTCGAATGCTGATGTTGGCGTGTATTTTGAGGCAAAACCCGCCCCATTATACATTGATGGCGAGCACACGATCTCCGTAACGGTTTCAAACCTTGGCTCATATCCCATAGAGGCCACAACCACTACATTCAACAGTGAGGCATTCGAGCTGTTGAGCATACAGCCGGAACAGTATATCGGCGGGCTCAACAAGGACGATTTCAGCAGTGTGCAGTATAAAGTACGGGTAAAAAACGTATTGCCCGGCACCTATCCAATGAGCATCACCGTTAAATACAGAGACGCAAGCGGTGAGTGGGCAACAAAAAACGTAACGGCGAACGTGAACGTACTCAACCAGCCAGCTAAAAACAACATCAATATTGAGAGCGTGCTTGTTGCGGTAGTAATCATAGGTGCAGTGGCCTACTGGTTTTTCATAAGAAAAAAGGGCATGTCGGGATAAGCACCTGTACTGCCGGGGGATAGACGTGTGCACCTGCATAAAGTGGTAATATATGAATTTAGCAGAAAGAGTGCAATTTGCCATTCGCAACCTCACCTACAGGCAACTGCGCACTTGGCTTACCGTGCTGGGGATAGTGGTTGGCATAGCTGCAATAATAGTGCTGATAAGCCTTGCTACGGGGCTCAAGGAAAGCGTAAACCAACAGCTTGCATCCTTTGACCCGCGCATGATACTTATACTCCCAATAAATATAGAGCAGGCACCATTAGGCGCACCGTCAGGTCTTATGGCAACATCAGGCAAATTGTTCGAGAAGGATTATATGAAAGTTAAGGCAGTGGCCGGTGTCCAGAACGTTGCAAAGCTCATAGGCAACAGGGCAAGTGTGAGTTACAGGGACAAGCTCATAACAGCAACAATATATGCAGTTGAGCCAAGTGCCATACAAGAGATATCAACAATAAATGTGGCTGAGGGCCGGTTTCTTGATGATGGCGAGAGGGCCACTGCAGTGCTCGGCCATAGCATTGCAAAGGATTCGTTTGATGAAGAGGTCAGTGTTGGCTCGTACATAGACATAGCAGGGAGAAGATATCGTGTGTTGGGCATCCTTGAGAAGACGGGGAATTCATTTGCCAACCTCGACAATGTTGTGTACATAAACTTTGATGAAGGCAAGGATATATTTAGGGATTTCCTGCTCCCAAACGAGATAAGCGGGCTGAAAGTGCTGGTTTCTGAGGGGTATGATGTGGAGGAAGTGGGGGATGGGATTGAAGAGACACTGATGAACCTCCATAAGGTGCAGGAGGATGAGAAGGATTTCAGCGTTATCACCCCAAAAGCACTGGGCCAGCAGGTCAATTCGATAATCGGTATACTGACAATATTCCTTGGAGCAGTCGCAGCGATAGCGTTTGCAGTTGGGGCTATAGGGATATCTAATACGATGTTCATGGCAGTAATGGAGAGGACGCATGAGATAGGCGTCATGAAAGCGGTTGGTGCAAAGAAGTCAGACATATTGATAGCGTTTCTCCTGGAGGCGGGCATAATAGGCTTGGTGGGAGGGATAATTGGAGTAATTGTAGGGACAGGCATCGCGTTTGCAATTGCACTGTTCGGTGTCACTACCAAGGTTACGTTGGAGCTTATGCTCGGCGCGATGATATTCGCATTTACTGTGGGAGTGCTGGCAGGGCTGATACCAGCAAGAAATGGATCTGAAGTGTCTGCAGTCGAGGCGTTGAGGTATGAGTGATATGGATTTGAAACGTGAGGGGTAATGGGGATATGAAATTAACCGATATGTTCGTATACTCAATAAAATACCTGCGCACGCAGAAGCTGAAGTCATGGCTCACCATAATCGGGATAGTTATAGGCACTGCTACGATTGTATCGCTGGTCTCGATAGGAGATGGGATAAGATACGATATTACCAAACAACTGGAAGGGTTCGGAAGCAATTACATGGTGGTGATTCCCGTAAACATAGAGGGGAGAGGCATATCCCTTAGTATTGGGCAGGCACCTAGTAGCGGCAAGCTTTACGAGAAGGATTATGACAAAATAAGGAATATACCCGGCGTTAAAAAAGTGGCGAGATGGATATACTCAAGGACAAGCTTGCAGTTCAAGGATAAGAAGATAACCGCACCGGTCTATGCTGGGGATACCGAAGTATTTGATATGTACCCTGAATACATGAAAATCCAGTCGGGCCGCATATTCAACAACAATGAGCAGAGGGTTGTGGTACTGGGATATGATGCGGCAAATAAGCTATTCGGGAAGGATGAGATAAAAGTAAACAACAAGATGTACATTGGGGGGGAAGAGTTTAGGGTTGTCGGGATATTAGAGAAGATGGGGACATCCCTCTCACAGCAGGATGATAAGTCTATCTACATACCTTTAAGGGAAGGAAGGGAGCTGTTCAAATCAACTATAGGGAAGAATGAGATATCTGCAATGATAATAGAGAGTGAGGAGGGGTATGATGTTGAAATGATAAAGGAGCGCATAGAGGAACAGCTTATTGCACAGCACAAGGTAACGGCTGAGGATAAGGATTTCTCGGTCATTACTGCAGATTACGTCAACAAAATTGTAGAGGATATTACAGGCACACTCACATTATTCCTTCTCCTTATATCATCCGTATCCGCAGTGGTTGGCGGTATAGGAATCTCAAATACGATGTTCATGAGCGTGCTCGAGAGGACGAGGGAGATCGGCGTGCTCAAATCAATCGGTGCAAGGAGCGGTGAGATACTCAAGCTGTTCGTTATAGAAGCGGTTATAATAGGCATGGTTGGCGGCATAATTGGATGCGGTATCGGAATAGGCATCTCTGAGATTGTAAAAGACTTCGGCATATCATCAATGGCAAACCCGCTGTTCGTCATAATTGTCATTGTATTTTCCGCACTCACAGGGGCTGTTGCGGGTGCGATCCCCGCATACAACGCATCTAAAATACCGCCAGTCGAGGCACTCAACTATTAGGCTTTTATCATGAAAAGTATTTTTTAAATAAAGGCCTCTAAGATATGTACCACTGCGCCCCTAAGCAGTCGCAAGGGTTAAAGGGGCCGCCCCTCCTTGCATGGTCGCAAGGGGGACGGGGC
>DYJQ01000002.1:26548-31548 GCA_020723045.1 Candidatus Micrarchaeum sp. | reverse complement strand
AGGGGGACGGGGCCCGCCCCTTTGCTGCAGTGGTCGCAAGGGTTAAAGGGGCCGCCCCTCCTTGCATGGTCGCAAGGGGGACGGGGCCCGCCCCTTTGCTGCAGTGGTCGCAAGGGTTAAAGGGGCCGCTGGGCCCCTTTGCCGGAGTGGCAGAACCCGGTAATGCGCCAGACTCGAGTATAGACACGAGGGAAACACGCTGCCCTCTTCTATAAGCGAGATATCTGGTGCCCGCAAGGGCTTAGGAGTTCAAATCTCCTCTCCGGCGTTTTTATATTAAAAAAAGGTGCGTCTACCGTGAAAGCAATATTTGCAAAAACCGTATATATTGGCGACAAAACCTCGCTGAAGAATGCATACGTTGTATTTGACAACGGGAGAATTAGCGACGTCACACAAACCAAGCCGGCATGCGAGATCACGGGCGAGTACGAAGCGGTAACGCCTGCGTTTATAGACGCGCACTGCCACATAGGCCTTGACAGAGAGGGAGAACAGTACGTTGAATCTGATGTGAACGAGCATATGGACCCCATGATACTTGATGCGGACATACTGGATTCGCTACAGATGGATGATAAGGCATTTGCAGAATCTGTGGAGCAGGGCGTCCTCTACTCCTGCATCATGCCGGGCAGTGGAAACATAATAGGCGGTAAGACCGTGCTGATACGAAATTTTGCAAGGAATGCTGGCGATGCATTCATGAAATATACGGGGATAAAAGCCGCATTCGGCTATAACCCCAAGAGCACGTTGGAGTGGAAAGGCGATAGGCCGAGCACGCGGATGGGAGCGGTTGCAATATTAAGGAATACCCTCAAGAGAGGGGTTAAGACCAGAGAACTGCTTGCAAATGGAAAAAAGACATTAGATGAAATCGAGCCGAGCGATGAGATAGTTATAAAACTACTTAATGGTGAGGAGCACATGCGTGTGCACGTGCATAAAGAGGATGATATCATAGCACTGTTAAGATTGAGGGATGAGTTCAACCTCAAGATTACTATTGAGCACGCAGGCGATGTGCACACAAGGGATATCTTTGATATTATAAAGAGGAGAGACATCCCAGTTGTATACGGGCCGGTTGACAGCTTTGCCTACAAGCTTGAACTTAAGAATGAAAATTGGCGCAACATCAGACACCTGATTGACAGCGGTGTAAAGTATGCAATAATGTCCGACCATCCCGTAATACTCCAGAGGAATCTCTTCATGCAGATGCGGTTCTTGAGGAGGCTGGGGGTCAGCAGGGAGGAATGCATAAGTAAAATAACACGCGAGAGTGCAGAGATACTTGGTGTTGCAGATTTGATAGGCACTATAAGGAAAGACATGCTGGCATCATTTACGTGCTGGAATGGAGACCCATTCAGCCTTGAATCATATCCGGCAAAAGTATACGCTGAAGGAAAAGAGGTTTACAGTGAGTGATGCCGAGAAAATTCATGAATAAGATTTTATGATATTCACCGCCACTTTCCCTACCTTCACGCGCTTCTCCTCTGGCACTGCAACAAAAAACACACGCTTTCTTTCATATGCCTCCTTAATAGATGCCACCACATCAGACACCTCTGCAAGCTCGCGCATCTTATCCCCGGATATGTGGACATCTATCGCTTTATAGTTGCCGGTTGTGTAGTGAGTGACTACCTCATCCTGCGTGAGGCCGCACTCGGCGCACAATTCTCTCTCAAACTTCCTGATGAAACTTTCATTCGCTATCGCTTCCCTGAACTTTTCAGGGATTTCATAGCCGCGCATGAACACCGCAGTCTTGTATAGCCCGCGGCCGAGCACGCGCTCAATAATTGGTGCGGCACTCTTAGACTCCCCAGCCCTCATCATGCATTCATAATCCGTCATATTTGAGAACTCATCAAGCGTAAATACCCCATCATCGTATGCGTGCTCCATTGCCTTTCGCACCATTGCGCGCGCTATGTCGACCGTCTTGTGCTGATATAGTGTTGCGAACATCATAAACCTTGAAAGAACAAGCGATTCCGCCTCCTCAATCCCCTTTGCATCCAGCATTAGTCTGCCTCCCCGTATCTCTATATTATTCATAAGACGCTCATAATCAATCTTGCCGTGCAATGTGCCCGCATAATAAGAATCGCGCATGAGATAATCCATGCGGTCAATGCCGAGCGCACCTGTTATTAGCACACCTTTACCACGGCCTTTAATATAACCGCATACTTTCCTTGGTGAGAAGCCGTGCCTCTCGATTATGTCTGCAATCTCGCCGCTACCAACCTTTTTCACTGAGAGGTCCTCATGCGATATAATACCGCCACGCTTGAAGAGATGCTCACTCTCATGCGAGAATGGGCCGTGCCCAACATCGTGTAGAAGTGCCGCAAGCACCAATTCATCATCCGGCTCTTCACCACGGAGCTCAAAATACCTTTTTGCAAGAAACAGCACCCCTAACGAGTGCTCAAACCGCGTGTGATTAGCACCCGGATATACAAGATAGGCCATCGCAAGCTGTTTTATATAGCGCAGCCTCTGAAAAACCCGCGAGTCCGCAACCTCGCGTTCGCAATCATTCAGCCGGACATAATTGTAAAGCGCATCCTTGAAGAGTTTCATGCAATCAACCCAAGGCATGTAAGAATCATTCTATACCAACTCATACCGCCCACGCGATTTCTCTATTATATCAGAATTTTCAAGCATAAACGCGAGCACGCCTTTGCACATTACTTCATCGATTTTTGTGCCCTTGCTTATCTCAGAGAGTGTAGAATGGCCGTTGTTGCGCAGGTGCCTCTCTATCTGGCTGTGCACCTCATCATATTTCTTTGAAGCGAATATGTAATACTTGGAATCAAAACCGCGAATGCCCTTAACAGCACCGCTCTTTATCTTATCACGCAGTAGGTATGAGAGGTTTTTTGCAATATCATCATTATCCACAACAGCGAATCCCTCCTTATTGAGTGATTTTATAATATCATCAACCTTATGCGGCTCGCTTTCAGTAGGCTGGCCGGCTTGTTCCTTTACCATACCGTAGATCTCCCTCGGGATAGTGTAGACGCCTCCCTCGCTATACTTACCGCCCTTGTATACACTGAGAATGCCCTTATCAACAAGCGTCTTTAAGATAGCGGTCTCCTCCTGTGTAAGCGAGCTGAGTATCCGTTCCGGCACCCTCTCCTCAAACCGCACAGATAAGATCTTTGTGAGAACCGCCATCTCCTCTCCAGACAGATTAACCTGCCCGTGCGCCCCATTGCTGTCAAGCTCGCGTATGGAGCTCTTTATAGTCTCCTTAAGCTGTTCCTTGAAACTTGATTTGCGCAGTATGGCGAGCATGCCTTTTTCAAGCGTGACAACATAGACATCCTCGCCCTGCCTGAACCCGGCATTCTCAAGCTGGCGCTTCTTGATAAGTATTGCATACGTCTCTGCATCATACTCAACTATCTTCATACATACCCACCAAAACTCACAGCGTATCGCCTATTATATTATCAAGGATGCTCTTGCGTCCCCCGGCCTTTTTATTTTGGACATTATCGTTGCGGCCAAGCTCGCTCACCGCACCGCTGTGCGATTTTTGAATAAACACACGCGCTGAGAACATATAGCACCGCACCCCAGCCTCATCACCCGCGGATATACCACTCTTGAGTTTTGCGCGTTTGAGCGCCCTGCTGAAATCAAGCTTAAGGTCGTATATCTCCTTCGGCAAGAGCACACCGTTATTCATCTTCCTCTCAACATAGAAACCGTGGCGGCCGGGAGTGAATGGCTGTTGTGCCGTATTGGCATTGCAGATTATCTCATCAACACGCTCAATGAGCGTCATCTCTATCTGGATATTGCCTATATCATTTGCACTTATCTTATCATAACGTGGGTCATCAGTTGCGGCCGCAATGGCACAGTCAACTGCAGATGAACTGAGCGGCCTATCGGTATCAAGAAAGCCCATGCTTCCCCTCACCTTGCCATTGCCATCCCTGAATGCCACGAATATGCCGCATGCACCGTCCATATGCGGGTTGGATAGTAGAGGGTAAACAACCTTCCCTGTTGAAAAATACTGCCGGAGCGATTCACGCACTGCATCAAAGAGCGGTTGCAACTCTTGTGAAGAAATATTGTTTACAAACGGGGCAGCCATAAGCAGAGTATGAGACTCAAAATATTAAAAGCATGCAAAGCACACTGCAAAATAAGTTCAGCCGATAATCATACGCAGTATTGAGATACCAACTATTACTATGACTGCAAAGAGCAGTACGTGCTGCGGCTCAATCTGAAGACCGCCTGCCTTCACATCATTGAAACGCATTATGCCCGCACTCGATGCCGGAGTTGATATCCTGAATTTTCCCATTAAGACCACTCTATGCACAAGATAGGCAAATAAACAATAAAAAGTTTATCGGGCTGTTCACCTATCGGTATTGACGGATTATACCCTTAGCAGCTTCGCGCACAATCTCCTCTTTATCATTTTGGCAGGCACTAATATAGTCTAGGTATAACTCGCCGCCTATTGTATCCAACGTATACAAAGCCACCACACGCACATCCGGATCTTTATCCTTCTCAACGCGGGCTATAACCTTTCTTATGTATGGTGCAACAGCCGTTTCATTCATTGCATCCAACACATACAAAGCGGCCATACGCACATACTTGTTTTCATCATTAAGGCAGGCCACTACCCATTTTACTTCATCTTTACCCATTACCCTAGATGCATCAAAAGCGGCCTGACGCGCATTTGCGCCATTATCTTTAAGCTGGGACGCAATATACTCGACCTGCGCTCTTATTGACCGCATTGCCCTTTGTCTTCTTTCATCCCCTACAAACAGATCCTTCAACTTAGAGAAAATCCTCCACTTATTTGAAGTGCTTTCTGGCTTGTTTTCTAGCGTCTTGATATTCATTTCAGGCATAGAATCACCTTAAGAGTTAAAGTTGGGAGGCTGTAGTTTATATATATTTTGATGTCTTCGCAA
>DYJQ01000002.1:18978-26448 GCA_020723045.1 Candidatus Micrarchaeum sp. | reverse complement strand
CGGCCTTACCTACCTCCAACTTCCACAACAACCCTCTCCTTCCTCGCAAGCGCCTTCACCACATTCAAAGTGGCCTTACGCACCTGCCAATCTTCGTTTTCAAGGTAAGCCGCTATATCCTTTACGTATGGTGCAATAGCCTCTTTATCCATTGCCTTCAAGATATTCGCAGCACTCTCACGCAGATACCAATCCTTGCTTTCAAGGCAGGCCACTATATCTTTTACATACGGCGCAACAAGGTCTTTATTCATCGCTTCCAATGCATCCACAGCAGCCCACCGCACATCCTCATCTTCGTCTTTAAGACAGGCCACTATATCCTTTACGTACGGCTCAACAAGCTTTTTATTCATTAATCCTAACGCCTTTACAGCGGCCGCACGCACACCGCCCTCATATTTCTCATCTTTCATGAGGCTCGCTATATTTTCTACGTATGGTGCAACAAGGTCTTTATCCATTGCCCCCAACGTTTCCGCAGCGGCCATACGCACGCTCTTATCTGTGTCTTTAAGGCGGGCCACTACATCTGCCACTATATCTTTTAGGCATGACTCTTTCCTTTTATTTATTACATCTTTCAACTTATCCCACACACTCTTACAGCGTGGCATTTCCTGGGTTTCAACATTATTATTCTTCAGTTCTGGCATTATATTACCTCACAACTCACAAACAACTACTTGCATCTTGTCCTCAACCCCAATATGGCACAACAACTCACTGGCCCCTGCTTCTCTTGAGCTCTTTCAGCCGTTGCATCTTCTCCTCAAGGTCGTGCTCCAGCTGAGCGATCTCATCCTCAACCCTACCCTCTGGCTTAGCCTTCTTATGGCCAGAGACATCGCCGCCAACCCTCCCCTGCCCTGTTGCAGGCTCATCACTCTTTACAGGAGCGGCCGAGGCAGGTTCCTTTGATGCTACCCTTTGCCTGCTCTCCTGCCCATCACTCCTTGCAGGAGCGGTTGCACCCGGTTCTTTTGATGCAGTCCTTTGCTTCATACCAGCCAATTCATCCTTTGCAGGAGCGGTTACTGCGTGCAGCACTGCAACGCGTTGGTCCGCACTCTCATTCTTCGGCTCATTTTCAGGAGGCGCATTGCCCGCAAGGAAGGTGTATACAACAAAGAAGATGGCTGCGGCAAACATCACCCCGCCAACTATCAGCCAGAGAGGAAGTGTTGCTTTTATGGCATCAACTGGCGATATCTCGCCAGTAAACGCCGCCACTATCGTGTCCACAATACCCCTGTCGGTATAAGTGCCAGCCTCTCCCAGGCCAGTGTTGACCGTGCTCGTGGTATTGAGTGATTGCTTATCCTGATGTGGCGGTTTCTCTATAACGGGGATTGGCTTTGCAGTGAGTGTGTCAGAACCTATGACAGTATACTTGCTGGAAGAAAGCTTGTAATCACCGGGTGCGAACACTACAAACGAGACCTTTCCATCCTTACTCGAAACGAGTGAGATGGCTGTGCCATCCGGCCTCTTAACACTTATCACAACACCGCTTACCGGGTTGCTCTCTTCATCAAGCACTGAGACCTCTACCGTATCGCCCACATAGGCGGTGGGCGGGAACACGAACTTTATCGATTTTATCTCTTCCGTTGTGGATGTTGTAGCAGTACCATTTGTTTTATCAGTTTTACCTGCAGTATTACTGCCGGCTGTGCTCGTACTCGTGTTTGTGCTTGAGCTCTTGCTGTGGTATGACCCGGAGCTCGAGTGGCTATCTGTGCCGCTATCCCTTTGCGACACAGTTATCGTGACAGAATCATTCATACTCGCGTTCGCAGTGTAAACACCTGTTATGACTGCTGTGCACGTGCTTCCCGAACTGAATACCGAGCCCTGCACCGTCCCGCATGTCGTGGAATAGTTAACATTGGTAGTTGCCATACTGTTTGAGTACTGGTCCAAAACATATGATGTGAGCGTTGATGTCTGGCCCGTGTATATTGATGTCGCACTTGCACGCACATCAAGGGAGCGCACATCGCCAAAACGCACAGAGAGCGGTTTCGTATCGCTTCTGCCGTTATAAACCGCACGTATATTGTGCGTACCGTATACAGTCGCAATGAGTTCTGGCATATAGAATGCGCCAGCACCGTCCATATCCCACTGTGCAACGGCGGTTACATCCTCATCGTGGCTATCTGTATAATGCGCAACCGCTCTGAGTTTAACCACAGTGCCCGCGTCGACTTGTGAAGCGGTGCTCAACGTCGCGGTGACGCTCCCAACACTCGGGGACGTGTCCACCTGCGTGGGCTTAAGAGCAGATGCAATGCTCATAGATTCACCGGGTAAAAGCGAAACGTGGAATGGCTGTTGTGTATGGAATGGCGCACTGAAAATGATCACATAATCTCCAGGTGAGACCTGTACGGTACCGGATGCGCCGTTAACCTGTGCAACCACCACATCGCCGTTCTGCATCACCTTCACAATACCGTTGTCCAGTGGTGCCGATGCATTATCCTGCACTGAAAGAGTGAGCGTTGCAAGGGGCACCAATAGCAGATTGCCTGCATCAACACTCTGTGAAGCACCAACATGTGCGGTGAAATAGCCATTAGCATAGCCCTCCCGCACCGTACGTATAACATAATTACCGTTAAGACCCTGTACACTGATACGGCCATCAGCTCCAGAGTTCTGCTGTGCAACGAGGACATTATCAGAATCATCGTAAATGTAAGCCGTAACCCCTTCAATACCGTCCATTGTTACCATATCATTGAACGTTACGGTAAGGTTGCCTGCAAACGAAAGGGATAAAATAAAGGCAAACATCACATATACACTTGCCAATAGGGTCTTTGTTGCGTTCATCTTCCTCACCTGTACATAGTGACGTTCTTCTGAACCTCACTGGTTGGCGGCACATACACTGTGTAGAGCGACCTCAAGTAATCCTGGTGCGTAATCTCTACTGTATAGACACCGGATGCCAGTATGAACTCATACCATCCGTCTGCCTGCGACTGCACTGTCGAGACAAGTGCGCCGTTCCTGTATGCCTTGAGCATTGCCGAACCTACTGCATCGCCGCTTTCATTGCTAACAAAGCCGTAGAGCCTTGACATTTTTGTAAGTATATAATCCCGTGTGGTTGCCTGGCCTTCATCAATGTGTACGTTGTCTCTTACAGAGAGATATCCACTGTGGCTCACAACAACATCATACGTATCTGCAGGGACGGATATGGAATAACCGCCTGTACTATTGGTTAGTGTTGTGAAAAGGGCCTGGTTGTTCTTGAGCAGTTGTACGCTTGCACCATCAAGCGGGTCGCCGGATGCATTCCGGACAGCACCCGTAAACGTACCGTTCTGCGGTGCTATTGAGACAGTTATTGTGGTGGAGTTGTACAGCTGGCCCACACTTGCATTGACCTGGAACGTGCCGGGTGCATCAGAACTGAACGCTGCAACCGCCTCGCCATTAGAGTTGGTCTGCGCACTAGCGGGCACTACTGCGCCGCCAGATGCTGAGAATGCAACTGTATACCCCTCGAGCGGCTGGCCGTTGTTATCCACCAACCTTGCGCGTACAGTACTCGCCTCTCCCACGAACACACTGGATGGTGTTGCATTCAGCGAGAGTGATGCCAAGAGGGGGTTTATGCCCGTGATGTTGAATGTTCTCGATACCGTGGCAGAAGTCAGGGCGCTGTATGCGGTTGCACTAACATTTATCACGCCTGAATACAGCGAAGTATTCACAACATAGCTGCACGTAGTGCTCGACTCACACTCTGCAACCTGCGTGCCGTTTATGCTTATCGCCATTCTGTTGATGCCGGTTGCATCATCTGCACTCACGTTTACAACAAACGGCTCCTCCTGCGAACTGCCATCTGCAGGGGTAGGCGCGACAAAAGATACTGCAGGCGGGATGTTATCCACATAGAATGTCCTGCTCGCCATCGTCTCGAGGCCGCGCGTATCGCTTGCATCTGCCGAGACTGTGAGTGCGCCATCTGCATAGGTTGTGGTGTCAATACTCACAGAGCATGCCGGTGTGGCGCATGAGCCCGCCTGCGCCCCATTCACAAAGATCACTGTTGCGTTGTAGTGCTGGTCCACAGCAACAGTTGCAACAGTAATCTGGCCGCTGACATTAGAGAAGCCTGCTGGAGTAGGGTCAACGAATGACAGTTGGGGTGGTGTGTTGTCAAACCCGCCGAGCTGTATGTCCAAGCGTAGGCTCTGGCCCGGCTGTATACTAAAGCCAACCGTCTCTGAATCATATCCTGCGGCACTCACATAAAGCGAGTATGCCCCGCTAGGTGCTGGTGCGATTGTTATGCTGTAATTTCCGTTATCATCTGTAAGCGTGTGGTTTATTACGTTGCCACTGTCCAGCACGCTCACGTTTGCACCCGCCACTGGAGAGCTATTATCAGAGTCTGTGACCCTGCCGTAGACGCGTGCATACTGCACGAGGACGAAATTGAAGTCATTGTAGTTGTTGTTCTTGTGTATCTCCCTCGTTATCATAGCGGGTTGGTAGCCGTCCCGGCTTGCTGTCACGTTGTACGTACCATCGAGCGATACGTTGACAATGGTGTATGTACCATTTGCGTTCGTGGTTGCACTGTAAGGCGTGGCAACATTACCTGGGCCTGTAATCACCACCTGAACATTCTCAAGCGGGTTGCCAAATGAGTCGCTCACCATACCTGAAACCGTCGCATTAGGTATCACAACCCTGAACGAATCTGTATCTGAGAGAGAGGTGCCCTCAACAGTCATGCTATATATAATAGCCTCTTCAACCGAACCTGTTGTGACAGTCTGGGTCGCAATGCCGTCGGTATTGGTTTGCACCGTAGCAGTTGATGGGTCTACAGCACCGCTCAATAGCGTATACACTACCGTTGCACCATTGACGGCATTGCCGTACTGGTCAGTCACATTCGCAAATAGTATGTGCGGGCTGTTGACGCTTGCGAGCGGCCCTTCTGAATATGCGTGTATATAGGCCGGCGCATCATTCACTATATGCACCGTAGCACTCTCTACAATATTATTATAAGAGACGTTGACTTGTGCAGTACCGACCTCATGCGGTGCGGTGTAAAGGCCGTTGGCATCAATACTGCCGGCACTCGCACTCCACGCAAGGTGCGGGTTGGATATCCGCACACCGTATTGATCATATACAAGCGCGGTGAATTGGAATGTCTTGCCCGCAACAACAGTTGCATCTACTGGCGTGAGAACAATGTTTGCCGGTGCACCAGTTCTCACTGTAAGTTGTGCCGTCCCATTTCTCATACCAACATGGCTTACTGGCTCGTACCAGCAAAGCTTGCTAATACATCTCTCTTCCATAGTATAGTAATGATAGGGAGTCGATGCTGTTATGGTTGCCGTACCTGGGAGGTTGGCAGTTGCAAGGCCCGCCTCATCAACTGTTGCAACCCTTGTGTTATCAGTGCTCCACTTAAATTTAGCATCATCTATCTCGTTCATGTAGTAGTCATAGGCAAGTGCGGTGAATTTCACTGTGTCGTGCACATCCTTTGTTTGAGAGGGCGGTAGTACAATAACTTGGTAAGGTTCGCGGGGCACTATACGAATGTCCTTCTCAGCAGTAGGTGCTGAACAGAAAAGCCCGCTATCCTCTGCTTCTACAACGATGTGGCCGGTGCCCGCCTTGGGGCCCACATTTATGGTTATGGTTGCAATGCCCCGTGCATCAGTTTTAGTATTGTTCGTAACGCTGGTACCGTTTGCATCAGTGTATGTGAGTGTTACCTCAATACCGCTCTTTACATTGCCGTACTTATCGACAACGAGTGAGTCTACACGAAGCGGGGTGCCTGCCCTGTACTCCTCCTGGAAGGTGGTGTTGAATGCGATATCATTGCACACACCCGGTGTTACAGTAACATTGGATGTTGCAACGAGCGTACCATACACGGCCCGTACAGTTGTCGTGCCGGCCTTTTTGCCCATAAACCATCCTATCTTTGGATAGTCGCCAATAACTGAGATTGCGCCTATAGTAGGATCATCGAGCGTGAATATGGGTGTTACGTTGAGTTCTCTGCCACTTGAGTCTTTTGCACTCACGATAAACGCGCCGGGAACACCCGCACTGCGCGTCATTGAAGGTGGTGATAGTGTGAATGATACTATATCGGACACACAGGCTGTGGATGGCTCAAGGACTACACTTGCCTGCTGGTTGTTCCCGCTGACAGTGTATGTGCCCCTTGCTTGGTTGGAATTGAACTTAAATGTACATTCGCCTTGCGCATTAGTGGTGCACGAGAGGCCCGTGTAAACACCGTTGTGCGCATACACTTTCACGAGAACGTTTGGGGCGGATGCGACCTTGACATCACAGTAGCGCGGTGCGGTTGTTGGATAGACTGTGAGCCCACCCGGTGCCGCAGCTTCCTGGTAATTATTTATCACTGCCATATCTCCCTGCACGTTGATGTTGAATGCTGACAACGATGCAAAGAGGAATAGTACTCCAAGTATTATCGCAAGCTTGTTGTTCATGTTTTCACCACCTAATCAAAAGGCCCAATTCGGGCATGAATATTACATCTTGGCCAAAAGAGACAACCTCTATCCTTAAGCTCGCAGTAGAATTCTCATGCCGCCCTCCTTTAAGGCCCATGAATGCAGTCCATCCAATATGCGAGTCATCATCCTTAATGAGACTGCCGTTATACTCCTTGCCATGTATCTCCACTATGCCGTCGCCCGGCACAAAGCTTTCACTGTGAATGCGGCCATAAAGCATACCGCCGCCCACATTAACCACTTTCCACGTAAGCGAAGCACCTACCTCTCCCGCCAAGAACGATCTCACGTTCGGGTCGGCGTTGAGGTTTGAGCCCACAACACCTACCATAATATTGGGATAGAAATGATTGGGGTTGTCATATGAGAGCGGAAGCTGAAGACGCAAGTCGCCCATAAAGTGTTTATAGTGCGCCTCATAATCATCGTGTGTGCAAGCGTTAAGAGAGGCACGCGCGTCGAGTATCACCGGGTACTTGCTCTTATTGTCCCAATACCTGAGATTGAATTGGGAGGGTATGTTATCATCAGTCCTGAACCATGTGCTCGCAGATGCGTTGAGTGAACGGCTCTGCATAAGCAAAAGCACGCCCACTGCGTACCTGTCGTTAATGCTCGTCATTGGCACGAGACCGCTAAGCGTTAGCTCATCAAATTTGAGGCTGAGGCCGAGCCCGCCGGAAAGTATATACCTGCGCTTGCCCACACCGCCAAACTCGTACTGTGAGGATTGGTACTCTGTCATCACTGAAAAACCAAGATGTTCAGATAGGTACCGCGTAAACACTGCTGACGTGACAATATTGCTCTGCTCAAGGTTACCATCGTAAGGGAGCTTTAGGTTCACGGAGTTGAATGTGATAGGTACCACTAGCTCAAATGCATGAGAGGGTCGTGTATCATCAGATGA
>DYJQ01000002.1:5686-18878 GCA_020723045.1 Candidatus Micrarchaeum sp. | reverse complement strand
TCTCCTTCTTAGTTTGTGTTTTAACTTTCTTCTTTGCCGGCACACGCGACTTGTTATTATACCATTTCTCAAGCTCTTCCAAGTACAGGCCAACAACCTCTGCCAACTTTTCATCAGGTATTTTCTGCTCCCTCATTGCCCGCGCCGCATACCTCACAATGGTGTTTAGCATCGACTGCTTCTTTAGTTTGCCAGTTTTATACTGGTGATATGCCTCCTTCAGGTCACTATCGAGTTTCACCTTCATCGTACGTGTAAATGTAGTGTTGCCATCCATCACTTTCACATTGACTGTCGTAGTAGTGGGAGGGTACTTTGGCGTAGCGCTAAACGCTGGCGTATTAAAACTAAGCATTGCTGCAAATGCAAGGCCCCACGCAACGTTGCGCACACCTACTGGAATCCTCTTCCAGAACCTCTCGCTCCAAGTCTCGCTCTTCTGCGCATTGGCAACGTTGCTAATATCATCATTTGCCCTCTTATCAGTCAGTTGAATAGACCTTACTTTGATAGATAGACTCATTCGATATACCCCCTACTGGTAAAAGTTGAACAGGTTATGGTTTATATACATTTCGATTTCGCGCGGTTGTGCAGTTCATCAGCTAAATAGCCCAACAGTTCAGAAGGCATGAAAAATGGCCCGCACCTGCAGGCGGCCCTCTCGCCCGCACGCTTCATTATACGCGCGCCCAGCACTGCCGCATCATAAGCATTCATCCCCTGTGCAATGAAAGAAGCGCACATGCCGGCAAGCATATCCCCCGTACCGCCCTTTGCAAGGACTGCCACGTTCTTGTTGCTTTTTATTTCAGCATACCTGTAGCCATCAGAAACAATATCCCTCTCGCCTTTAACAAGGAGTGTGCACCCCATTTTTCCTGCAACTGTTTTCACGCTTGGGCCATCTTCTGCCATCCCACCGCAAATAACACCAAATTCCTTCTTGTTGGGCATCACCAAGTCATGCGGTCTCAGTTGCAGGTAGCCGAGACCGTAGAGTGCATCTGCATCAAAAATAAACGGTATGTCCCGGTATGCCCCGTGCATCTTAGCAATAAGAGCGAACGCGCTTTTAGTGCGGCCCATACCGCCACCGACAAGGATTGCGGTGGCCTTGCGCCTCACGAGTGAGCACAGTTCATTAAAATGCCTTGCACCAACTTCATCCCCACTCAACGGATACGCTATGATATCTGGGCTGTAAAAGGCAGCCGCATCCGCCGCGCGTCTCGGTGCGGCGATGGTAGCTATATCGACACCCGCGGTATACGCGGCAAGTGCATTGAATAAAGGAGGGCCGGTGTAATGCTTGCTCCCGCCTATTATGAGAAGATGGCCAAAATCATACTTTGTTGAATGTGAAGGACGGCGCACAAGTTTAGTAAAACTTCTCTCTCTCATAATCCAACTTATATAAAAATATGTATTTAAAATAGTGCTGTGGGCCCGTAGCTCAGCTTGGCTAGAGCGGCGGACTTTTAATCCGAAGGTCACGGGTTCCGGTATATTGTATAGAGTGCTATGCAATACCCCGCCCAAAAATCCCGTCGGGCCCGCTCTTTTTTATCTTTGCACTAATCATCGGAGCAATTACCCCCCAAGTTTATCTTAATATTACCTTTTTAAAATATAGCAACGATAGATAAAACAGGTGTATAATATGAATGCCAAAATACTGGTATACCTTGTAGTACTCGGCGTTGCACTCTCATTTGCGGCCTCAATCGGCCAGAACCTGAATAATATATGCGTGCAGGTAAAAGGCATGATGCCACTCGTCGCATTCACGCTCATCGTGCTAGGCGGCCTTGTGTATGCTATCGGCCAGGTTCTCGGTGCTGAGATGAGGTCAAGAACGAACGTATGGGCAACAACAATGGTAATCGGCGCGGTGCTCGGGCTCATCATAGCATTCAGTGCGCCAGCCATAGTACAGCTCGCAGCGAGTTCTTTCGGAGATGAGGGTATTACTGAGGGCTACGAGTACAACTGCAAAGAGATAATATAGAGATGTGATTGCATGAATGCCGGCGAGACGTTTGCATATGCTGCGCTTGCACTCGGCGCTATTCTACTCCTTTTCGCGAGCCAGCTGCAGGCCATTGCAATCCTATCTATAATACTCGCCTTCCTTGCATATCTATTCTACGCTTGGGGCAACATATACGTGCCCCTTCTCACCGCGGGACAGAGGGATATTAAGGTGCCTTACGATTTCGAGATAAACGCAAGTGAGGATGCAGTGATAAAACAAGTGGGCGAGGATTATGCCGCCACCGTCTTCCTTAGCATGGATGTATATGAAACCATGACGAACAAGAGCGATGAGGAGATGCATGATTATGCACAGCACTTTGAGCGCTCTATCGCGAGCCTCAAGGACCCGATTAAGATCTCAGCTGTGATTTACGAGAAGGATATGGGCAAGTACATACACGCCATTGATGAGAGGAAGGCCGCAGTTGAAGATATGATCGCACAGGAGAGGCAAAAGAAAAAGACTGATGAAATGAAAATTGAGGTGCTTGAGCGTGAGAAGTTGATGTGGGAGCGCAGGCTCGATTCGCTCTACAAATCATCTGAGAAGCCACGGGCCGTCACATACATCATCTCAACCACTGCAAAGGGAGCGACAAAAGATGCGGCAGTGAGTGCTGCAAAAGTAAGGGCAAATGAGATTAAAGCAACATTCTCTGGGAGCATGTCCTTACGCATCGATGAGATGACGCACAACCGCCTCAAGTCCTGCTTTGAGTGGGAATTTATGGCACCAGAATGGTGATACCATGCCTATACGCAAGATACCAAAGCTCTACATGATGGCAGGGGTTGTTTTCGTAACGCTCGTAGCGCTTTATATGCTATTCCAAACGAGTATGCTGCTATTCATAATAGGGCTTTTGTTTGGTGTGATAACCGCGGCATTCCTGTACATAGGCTATATATTAACCGCGCTTGTTACGAAACTGGCAGGCATAACATACACAAAGGGGGGGTATGTCTTCCCGCCGGGCCAAGAGGTAGTGTTGAAGAGGTCTAACGAGAAATACCTCGCTGCTAAATTCCTGCTTGTGAGCATACCGGAACGCGAGGAGGTTTCCGCAAAAAGCGAGGAGAGGGTTGATGTATACCTGCGTGATATAGAGATGGCTATGAGCGCAATCAAGGTGCCTGCAAAATTCAACCTTGTCATGTCAACAAAGGATATCACTGCATACAGGGAGAGCATACAAGCCAAGGTATACGAATACGGGCTGAGGATAAAACGTGAGATGGAGAAGGCCGAGCCTGATGTGATCAAGCTTGATAAGTGGCAGAAAGAGAAGGAGGTCTATGAAAACCAGCTCAGGAGGCTTGCAAGCGGTGTAAAACCCATGGCCGCTGCGATGTACGTGATGACAGTGGCAAAAGGCGTGACACCACAGGAGGCGATGGATAAAGTGCAGGCATACAGTAAAGAGATAAAAGCGATTGTATCAAACAGCCTCAACGCAGAGGTGTCAGACCTCAGGGGCGAGGATGCAGAGCTGTGCCTGGAATGGGAGCGCAGAATCCCGAGTGATTTTCCAGAATTTTTAGAAATGACTGTGTGAGATAAGTTGAGAGGTGAAGAGGATGGGCGCAATCAAAATAAAAAACAAAAACATACACAGCTCAGATATTGCAAGTAGGGGTTTTGTGACACGTCCACCCGAACCCCCAGCCGAGCTTATCATAGGCGACCCTGCAGACTCAATCTACATAGGAAGAACTGCCGTATTCAACGAACCATTCCACTGGACATACGCAAACGTAACAAACCCGCACATTGCAGTGGTTGGAATAACAGGCGCGGGTAAATCGTACTTCATCAAGACTTTCCTGACGAGGGCCGCGTTTGTGTGGAAGAGCAATGCACTCATCATAGACTGGGCGGGGGAGTATAGGGAATGGGTGAAACAGTCTGGAGGCAAGGTGCTCGCGTTGGGGGGGGGGTCATACCTTAATCTGCTAGACCTTGCGGGTATGAGACCGCTCGACCGCATAAAACAGATATCACGGAGCTTTGAGATACTCACGGATATAGGGAATTATCCTGAACAGAAAAGACTGACAGAGGATGCGATTGAGAAGGCATATGTGAATAAGGGGTTCAAGCTCTCAGAGAAAAATCAGAAAGATGCACTGGGCAATCTGCTCATACCGCCGACACTCAAAGACGTGGTAAAAGTGCTTGAAGAAAAGCTGAGCTCTGGCACTTACGAATTCCCAGTCGAGTTAGAAAATGCCATATACCGGGTAAAGAAGTTTACGCGAGAGGGAGAAGACTTCTTTGCAGAGCAGAGCACCATCCATCTTGATGAGCTTATAACATCTGGCCAGGTTGACCTGGACCTATCTGGGTTGCCTGATGAGACTATGAGAGCCTTGGCGGCGCTATCCATACTCCAGTTTATCAAAGAAAAAATGAGGGCAACTGGATGGGCAAAGACGAAAGGCATCAAACTCATCATAGTACTCGATGAGGCATGGAAGATCGCAAAGGAGGAGAACAGCGATGCAGTGATGATTGTAAGAGAGGGCCGAAAGTACCAGTTCGCCCTACTCGTAGCATCACAAAACCCAACAGATATAAGCGAGGCTATCTTCTCAAACGTCGGTACTACGTTCATACTGCGGGTAAAGTTTGAGAAGTTTTTGGATTACCTGCAGAACTCGCTCAACTTCAGCGATTATATGAGACAGCAGATTGCAAGGCTCGGTGTGGGGCAGGCGGCAGTCAACATGGCATTGCAGACCAGCACCCCGTACCCGGAGACGTTCCTCCTCTCGAAAATCGAGGGTGAGGAGCCTGTTGTGGAGTATTTCCTGGATGTACAGCCAAAGGTTATTGGGGAGGAGGAGATTGTGGGTAAGACGTTATCATTTGAGAGGGATGAACTTCGTAAGAAGCTCAGATTGTTCGGGCTTAACGACGAGAAGGTTGAGGAGATCACATCAACGTTTGACAAGAGCAACAGGCATATGGATGTTGTAGACTTTGTCATAATGCTTGAGAGGTACAACGTAGACAGGAACGATGTGACCGGCTTCCTGAAAGACCTTGGCGTTGAGGATAGTGTGATAATCAATATATTCTCAGAGGCGGACTACAAGAAACTCGGTATACGCGGGGAGAGCACGGAGGTTGAATTAAGTGACTAAAGAAGATGGTGGGTTTTTGGCATCGCTCTTTGGACGGCAGGCCGAAACGAAAACGGCTGGCAATGGCGGGAAGCGGCAGCAAGGGCACCGCAGGCATAAGGGGACTGTTAGCGGTGTGTGCATACGCTGTCTCAAGCATACGCGCGGGTATGCTGTGGCGGATGATTATGTAATCAAGACAATAAGATGGGTAAAACATAAGGCGGGTGTGGATAAAGGCAATACGCTTATCGTGTGCGAAGCATGCCTTCCAGAGCATAAGAAAAAGAGGGGTGAATTCGAGCGCTCACTCATCATCTACGGCGGGGCTGGAGTGCTCATAGCGATTGCACTAGTTGTGCTCAATTTCTCCATATCATCGCTATTAACCGGTCTGATCCTCATGTTGTTCTTCCTTATACTATCACACCTCAAGTATACACCAAGGGTTATAGAGGAGTAGGTTGTATGGTTGAAGAGAAAAAAGCAAATGGTGGCGACCCGCAGGATATAACTGCAGAACCGCTTGGCGCATCATTCAAGTTCGGGGCGGCTAGGAAGGTTGCAAAGGAACAGCTCTCAAAGCTTATCGAGAGGGTCCCTGAAGTTGAAGTGGCGGAAGTAAAGGACAGTATCGTGCTGATAAAGGTAGATAGCAGGGATATTGACGGCGTACCCTACCTTTTCACACTCATCTATCTCAACCCGGATAGCATCGAGGTAATGTATACAGTTACACCAGAGATAAGTATGCGAAAGAGAAGGCTTGAGCTGTTGCGCTATGTAGCCAACATCATTACACTGCTTTCTGATGCATACACTATAGATATGCCGAGCTTCATCCAGCTTCTTGACATATTCCTTGAGGATATAAAGGAATTCGCCACGCTGGATTACGAGAAGCTATACACAAAGTATGATGCGCTCCTTTCAAGAGTTGAGGAAATGAAAAGGAGCATTGAGAGGCTCAACGAAAGCAACGAGAAGATAAGCAAGGATATGATAGAATTGAGAGATGAGCGAAACGAACTTAAACTGCGTGTTGAGGAGCTCGAGAAATATTCTGATGATGCGCTCATGCTTAAAATACAGGACTGGATACGGGAGCATGATAATACGATAGACGTAAGCGAATTCTGCAGGCTTTATAAAGTGCGTGAGAGCCGGGTTGAGGAAATACTCAACAGAATGGTCCGGGAAGGGTTCCTTGAGATGCAGCGTTAGGTTTTGACTGGTGGAGCAAGATGGCTGACAAGGTCTATAGGTTTGTAATGAGAAAAGAGAAGAAGTTCATAAAAAAGTTCAATCCAATAAAGAAAAAATCAGTAGGCCTTGGAAGTATAAAAGAGATACTCGTAGCATTATTCAAATTGAAGACGCGCAAGAGTGATGCCAAAAGCGAGCAGGTCCTCAAAAAGCACAGGCCAATATTAGGAGGGGTAATGAGGAATGTGTTCTTGGTAGTGGGTGCCATAATACTCTTACTGGGACTGCTTGTGGGGTATATATTGTTCTCTATACAAGGTGCCGGGCTGGGTGGGCCTGCGGCTAGTGAGAGCATGGCACCATCGCTAAAACTCGATGTGCTCGACACAGGAATCGCAAACATAAATGATCAGCACGTATTCACGCCATATGCAATCGCCAAAATTGAGAGGAAGAATATCAAGAGTGTTGGGGTTTACATGGAGGCGGCTGACGGCCCGCTCTACAACCAGGTTTATATTCTGAACTCTAGGAGAGAGCAGGGGGATACTTACAGCGATTTCAAAAGGGAGCTTCAAAATGACCTCGCAAAAAGCGGGCTCACTGTCAATGAGATTTACCTAAGCGAACTTGAATCGATCCCGCTGGGGTCGAACCCGCTCATAATAGTGCCTACCGGTTATATCCCAGTATCGCTCTGCACAACTAATGGTGAAGGCAAGAATTTGCGTGAGCTTGCTGAGAAGGGCGCCACTATTATATACATGGGGTATGGGTTTGATGAAGGCATACTGGATGAGCGGCGGGGGAGGCTGTTCCCGGGCAGTGATTATTCGGTTGCCGCCATATCCAAGAACCTTGGAGATGTGGAGATAAGTGAAGGGGCTGGAAAGCCTGAGGGGCTGAACCTTAACGCGATAAGGTACTCGCTTCAATATTACAGCTCAGACCCAAAGCTCGGCATAAAACTGGTCTACGGCGGGATACCTGTAATAAAGTGGAATGTTGGCGGAGGGTACTTGGTGATGGTGCCTAATACGCTCGACAGCGGATGGAAGAATGGAAAGGCTGCTGCGCATGATATCGCGAAAATGATAAGAGATGCTGAATGGCTTAAAGCGTTCGATGAGTATATAGGAGTGAGCCCTGCGGATTATCCAACTACAGATGATAACGTTATCTATGATACGCTTATCATACCTTCCGGAAAGGCAGATATAAACCAGAGCAATATCAGGTTATATGTGGTGGGGTATGATGAAAACCAGAATATAGTTGCAGTGCAGACAAAATACATATCGCTTAAAAGGACGCAGAACGGCTTGCTTAAAAATCCATTGTATGCACTCTCTGAAAAGATGAGTGGTTCCAAGATAGACTTGGACGCGTATTTTGATGAGAACCCAAATAAGTTCAATAGGCCGGTTGGTGTGGTTGTGCACGCGGTTAATGCGAGCAATGAGGCAGCAATCGAAGATGTATCTTTCTATTCATCAGCAATAGTGCCAATAAAGCACCCGCAGGTTGCACAGTATAATCCAAACTTCAACCCCGGCAGGTACATAATAAAGCTTGAGACGATCTCAACACAGCCGTATACGCTTGCACAGTCGGTGCTCATTGTCCCGGAGATTGCAATCGTACCCTATCTCATAGACTGGAAAAAGCAGGAGTTCATGTTCACGGTTGATGCGCATGAGCTTGGAGATAATGATATGTACACGCAGAGTCTTGATAAGACATACGTGACAATAGATGACAATGAGAAAACAAGAACATTAATCTCGATAAAGAAAATTGGCGATAAGACAATCGCATACTTTAAGGTTGCAGAGCCATTGCAGGAGGGGGTTGTGCATACGTTTAGGTTTGAGGTGCAAAATGGCCTTGAATACTCCGAAATTGCATATGTGAGCCGGAACTACTGGGAACAGTGGTGGTTCTGGACAACGTTAGGGTTTGCAGGCCTTATAGTGACGGTCGGCATATTCTTCAAGGCAAAGGAGAAGGTTAGGTATGCAATCGACATTCCGGACTTTGAGATACGGAAGAAGAGAAGGATATACATTAAAGAGGGGATAGTGCTTGACCTGTTCAACAATATAAATAAGGATTATGGGTGGGAGTACATGCCACTCACGTTAAAAGAGCTCAAGTCCGGGTTTAGGAAGATTACATACCAAGGAAGGCCGATCCTAATCGGTGATTATAACCTCCAACTACTGCTAGATAAAATGAAGTATGGTGGGCTGGTCAAGCAATACTTGGGCCTCTATTCTCTGGGTAAGTGGGAGAAGGAAAGCATGTTTGATTATAAATACCTCTCAATATTCAGGAAGGTTCGCGATATCTTCATAAACCTTGCAATTCCATTCACAAAGCTCGGCGAACGCAAAGATTGCGATATTTACCTAAAGAGTAGACGCGAGAGCTTTAAAGTAGTGCTCGGTGAGGGAGGCAATCTTGCTGATAGGGTAGCGCTGGGTATTGGAGGGCGGGAGCGCACACTGCTCGTGTTCAGTGATGAAGATATGAAGAGCGCCTTCGTAGAGAGCATAACACGGTATGGCATTAACAGTGCAGCGATAAAGATTGCACTGCTCAATAACAAGCTCATTCCAATGACGATAAATGAGCTTAGGATGTTTGTTAAATAAGCTGGTGCATCATGCGTGGTTTTATCCCTTTATTATTATCCCCCAAGAGGTTTTATTCAATCCTCATCATTTGACAGTATCGCTGTAAACTTTCCTCAGTTCTTTTGTCGTCTCTGATATGGAAAACCTCTCAGCAGTCTTTACTGAGTTGTGCGAGAGCCGCCTGCGCTCATCATAAGTTCTCACAGCATTCTCGACAAGGTCTTCTGGGTTATCGGGATTGAAAAGATAACCATTAACACCCGGTGTCACTATCTCCTTGAGTGCAAGATAATCCGCAGCACACAATGGAAGACCTGATGCCATCGCCTCTATACCACTCAGGCCCTGCGTCTCAAACTTCGATGGGAAAACGAATACATCAGCACTTTTGTAGAGCGAGGCCATTTTCTGCTCGGGCACAAAACCAAGGAACTTAAACTTGTCGTCAACTTTATGGTCGTGAACAAGCGTTTTATAGTGCTGTTCTGCAGGCCCCGTCCCGGCAACCACAAACTTCGCGTTAGGGATTTCTGCAGAGATTTTTTTGGATGCCTTTATCAGCACATCAAGGTTTTTCTCGATTACAAGACGGCCTACAAAAAGAAATACTGCATCATCTTCATCAAGACCAAATTCATCCCTATTTCGCTCACTGCGTACGAACGCATCTGTATCTATGCCATTGGGGACAACACGCACATGTGAAAAATTATTCTGCTCCAAAAGATCCTTTATAGTGTTTGAAGGAACAATTGTAACATCACATTTGTTGTAATACCAGCGAAGGTATTTCCATGCAATCTCTTTTGCAAAATCCTGCACACTCTTGCGGCTCGACAGGTAATGAGTTGCGTATTGGATGAGCGTGTGGAACGACCCTATCAGAGGAAGCTTGCGCTTGTGTGCGATACGCATCGCGGCGATTCCCATCGTCCCCATCCCGTGCGAATGGATCACCTCGATTTTCTTGGAATCGATTATTGCAGAGGATGGATACGGATTTATCGCAAACCTATAATTCGGATAGGGGTGGAATGGGATTGAATTGTAATAATGGACAAATGGGTCCTTATTGGTCTGGATGAGCTGCTTTGTCCCGCATGTAAACACAAAAACCTCATCACCAGTGCGCTGGAGTTCATCACGTGCTTGCGTAATGCTCTTTACAACACCATCCATATTAGGCAGGTAGGTTTCAGTGTAGTATGCTATACGCATGCGATTACCTAGTTATTGCATATAAACAGAAAGTAGAAATATAAAAACTGATTATCTCTGTTGCATCGGTTGTTGCATACGGGCTTTTATCTCAGGAAGTTGCGAAATTCATTATATATCTCTTTATAAAGCTCCCATGCGGCCTTGACCATGCCCTTCTTAAGCGCCCATTCGTTATAGTTGCCAGATTGCCCGCCCGCATAGAGCAGCATTTTATTCTTATAGAACTCAGCGAACTCTTGAGGGTTTTTTATGCGCGTCACTTTTGTTACTGTGTCCCCATCCATATGGACACCGAGCAGGTCCCCGCCCATCCATATTGCCATCTCTATCATTGCAATATCGCCAGCATCAAGCTTGCTCTTGAACCACGGCCTGACAGTACTCTTATAATACACCTGGTCAGCCTCGACACCCATATTGGTAAAAATGTAGTCAATCTTTTTCATTAGCCTCGCTTTGAATGCTACTATGCTGGCCGCATCCTTTTTTAACATGTCATAATCAAAAGGCAACTGCTGCACTATGAGAGGTATCTCTTTTTCTATGGGCACTTTCACTATGAGAGGTATCTCTTTTACTATGGGCACTTCCTTTAGCTGTGTCTGGGTTACTATCTTTTCAATATGAGGGCACTTTTCGCCGAGTGCGTCCATGCAGACGTTAAGCGACTTCATTACCTCATCGCAGTTTTTATTATCATTAGTCATAACCTTTTCGACTTTGTGGTTTGGCCTGCCCTCCTGCTGGGGCTTGAACTCCGGGACAGTGGCTATCAAGACTGCTAATGCCGCTGTGGCCCCTGCAAGCCACCTGAGTATTCCCCTGTACCATTCCTTGTTCTTCACAATCTTTGAAGAATCAATTTCTGACTTAATTACCTTATCAAGCGTCTCCTTTACCTTCTTGGCCTTTTCATCCTTGGCAGTATCATAATTTGTATTAATATAGTCACTCGCACCTTTCAATAATTCCTTGACCTCGCCTTCAATGTTTACATCCGTCATCTCGCCATCTTCAAGATGAGGCTCTGCAACGGGGTAGAGTGCGGCGCGCAACTCCTCCTTCCTTGAGTACTGTTCATTAGAGAGGATGATGTGGCTCGCCTCCCCCATCCTCACAAACGGATTTTTCCTAGTAAAATACTTCAACAGCTTGGGGTTCTCCAAAAGCATCTTTGCAAATAGCTGGCCACGCTCTTCAGGCTTGGTTGACTTCATTATTGAATACGTATTCCTCTTGAAAACATTAGTCATCACAAATCACCTTGGAGTTTTCTATTCATATCACGTTTAAATACTTTTCTATAGGGCGGTGCTTATGGCTTAAAAAATCCATTATAGTCTAGCAGACTAGCCTTATGCAAAACGGAGGAGAGCATCTCAATGGATAGGCGAAGGCTCTCATACACTACAGCAAACTTGGGTTGGAGAAGGCCTTGATGTGTTGCAGTGAGATTGTACTGAATGTCTGCGGTATATTCATCGCCCGTCTCTTTGAGCTGTTCCACAAAATAGAACGGGTTGTTCACACCCGTAAACACAAGTGCGTTCTCGAGTTGGAAGGAGGCATCCTGCCATTTTCCGGCCTTGGCGCGCACATACGCCTTCATCAACAGCCTGAGAATACGATCCATCTTCTTCCTGCCACGCATAGTCAAGTGGAGGGAGGTAAGTGCCCGGAGGAATTCACCACCGCTCTCCGGTGTACACAACTCTAATAGCTGCTTGAGGTGTTGGTATGTATCAAAATCCAGTTTGTAGGCATTTACTGCGGCTAATCTGCTTGAATCGTTTATGATAAGCGAGGTGTAGAGAGAGCTAAGGGTTTCGTGCATGTAAATATCACGCAGCCAGCGCACGTACATCTCGCGTTCGATAGCGTAGTTATTGGCCTCCTTTATTTTCTCAAGCCTTTGCTCGAGCGTTGTACGAGAAGTATTTATCGCAAGCGCACTGTTAAAGTGTGTGAGCGCGTCCTTGAGCTTCTCTATTTCAACCAGTTCACTAGCATAACCTGCGCTTATGTGTTTTGCAAGCCAGACTACCTTAAGCACATCGGCGTGTACACGAACCTCTCTTGGAGTGGAGTCATTAATGCAAGCATTCGCTGTTTCAAATGCCTTTATCATTCTCTTTGAATCTCGTTTCAGCCGCATATAGACGAATGCACCGTTGCGCGCCGGCGTAATCCCTAGGCGCTTTGCATTGCCACCCTTAATGACCTCTCCTTTTGAACTGATTAGCATTGAACTATTACTGGAAGTGTGTAATTAAAAACTTTACGATTATTTTAAAAATGTGCCTTAAATTTTGGGTAGGATCTGTGCACACCATGAAAAGGCTTATAAAGATAAACTCCTTAAGAAAACGTTGCTGCAACCCGGCTAGGCGGAGGATTGGTTCTGTGAAGCCTGCTTCCATTGTGGCGCATAGGTCGCATAAAAAGCGACACTAGAAATGGTGTAACCCAAGCTGTTTTGGGTTAGGCAGAGGCTTCAAGAGAGATATGGTAGCAGTAGAGCAGAACGTATGTGGTGAATCTGTCAATTCCTTGCACATAACTCCAGTTGATCCTGCTGGAGGATACCGCTATCTGAGTTCGATTAAGCCATGCAAGTCTACCTGTTCACTTGGACGGGTGGCAAACGGCTGAGTAACACGTAGTCAATCTGCCCTAAGGAAGTGGACAACGTCGGGAAACTGACGATAATCCGCTATAGGTGAGGGATGTTGCAATACCCTCTCGCTCAAAAGGCGCATGAATTGGAGTGCGTCCGCCTTAGGATGAGGCTGCGGAGGATTAGGCTGTTGGCGGGGTAACGGCCCACCAAACCTATAATCCTTAGGGGCCATGTAAGTGGAAGCCCCCAGAAGGACACTGAGACAAGGGTCCTAGTCCTACGGGATGCAGCAGGCGCGAAAACTTCACAATAGCCTTTTTCGGGATGCCTAAAAAGGCTA
>DYJQ01000002.1:0-5586 GCA_020723045.1 Candidatus Micrarchaeum sp. | reverse complement strand
CCTTTTTCGGGATGCCTAAAAAGGCTACGAAAGAGGCTGTGGAATGCACGCAAGTGTGATGAGGGAACTCAGAGTGACCTCTTTCGGGAGGTCTTTTGCTGAGTCTAAAAAACTCGGCGAATAAGGAGTGGGTAAGACCAGTGCCAGCCGCCGCGGTAATACCGGCACTACAAGTGGTATCCACCCATATTGGGTCTAAAGCGCTCGTAGCCGGCCTGTTAAGTCATTGGTGAAATCCTTCGGCTTAACCGAAGGGCGGGCCAGTGATACTGTCAGGCTTGGGAGTGGGGGAGGTTAGGGGTACGCTCGGGGTAGGGGTAAAATAAGCCTCTCGGCAAAAGCTGAGTGGTTTTTTACTATCCGTTAATCCTGGGCGGACCAGCAGTGGCGAAGCCTTTTTCGGGATGCCTATTTCCCTTCGGGAAATGGCACACGTTTGCCTTTGGGCAAACGATTGTGCTTAAAAAGGCTTGCGAAAAAGGCTCCACAAAAGGCGTCTAACCAAAACACGTCCGACGGTGAGGAGCGAAGGCTAGGGGAGCAAACGGGATTAGATAGTCCTTTCTTTCCGTTTCGCGTGCTTGCACGCGAATATCATAAGTAATCGACACTAAGAAAGAAAGGGCCTAAAAACCCCGGTAGTCCTAGCTGTAAATGATGCAGACTTGGTGTGGCAATAGCTTCGAGCTGTTGCCGTGCCGTAGCGTAGGTGTTAAGTCTGCCACCTGGGGAGTACGGCCGCAAGGCTAAAACTTAAAGGAATTGGCGGGGGAGCACCACAAGGCGTGGAGGCTGCGGTTCAATTGGATTCAACGCCGGGAATCTTACCGGGAGCGACGGCAGAATGAGAGCCAGGCTAAAGACCTTGCTTGACAAGCCGAGAGGTGGTGCATGGCCATCGTCAGCTCGTGGTGTGAACTGTCCGGTTAAGTCCGGGAAACCGTAGAGTTTGAGAGGAGGTGTAATGAATGAAGGTTGGCTTAACACCTGAAATCGCTTATGTTATCGGGATGTGGTCCGCGCGAAAGAGCACTGTCGGACTTGGGGTTTATGGGATGCCGCATGTTCGCGAATATTTCATAAAAGGTGTTCTTGATGCAGGGCTCATGAGCTCAAATAAGATACTCATAAGCGGAAAGAAGGCGTATTTCTATCATTCAGGTTATAAGAGGTTCTTTGTTGATGTAGAAAAAGAGATGGAAAATAGGTTCAGGCACAAAAACGCGCACAGTGCGGCTTTTGTCGCCGGGATTTTCGATGCCGCCGGGAAGGTTGAGAACGATATCCCGAAGTTTTACGGCATCGGTCTTGATAAAATGCTCCTGATCGAAAGGTTGGGGTTCAGGTTAGTAAAAGAAGGCAAGTATCATATTCCAAATCCTCCTAGGGATTTTATGGAATTCATTAAGCCTTACTCTCAGGCTCTACAGTCCGGTAACGAGCGAGACCCACGCCCTTAGTTGCTACTTTCGGCTCCGGCCGGAAGGCACTCTAAGGGGACTGCCCGTGTTAAACGGGAGGAAGGAGTGGGCGACGGTAGGTCAGTATGCCCCGAATCTCCTGGGCTACACGTGGCCTACAATGGTAGGGACAACGGGCTGCAAACCCGAAAGGGCAAGCTAATCCCTGAAACCCTACCCCAGTACAGATTGAGGGCTGTAACTCGCCCTCATGAAGTTGGAATGCCTAGTAATCGCATGTCAGCATCGTGCGGTGAATACGTCCCTGCTCCTTGCACACACTGCCCGTCAAGTCACCCAAGTGAGGTTTTAGTGAGGTGGCGGTTCTTGCCGTCATCGAACTAGAGTTTCATGAGGGGGGCTAAGTCGTAACAAGGTATCCGTAGGGGAACCTGCGGATAGATCACCTCCGTTAGCGATTGTTAACAAGCTAAAATCAGGATGTGCATGCGAGAACAGATCACACGATACGTCTGCTCTACTACCATAAAATCTCTCTTGAAGCCAAGTGTCCGCTGAAGCGGACTACCTGGGAGCACGAGGGGCGGAAGCGCCCTCGTAATGGGCTCATAGCTCAGTCCGGTAGAGCGCCCGCTTTGCATGTGTTTCTTTGGGGAACCGAAGAAGCACCTCGACACTTTCTTTTAGTGTCGGTTTTCTTTAGGATGTTTCGTGCGAAGCACGAAAACCGAAAGAAAAAGGACAGCGGGAGGTCGCGAGTTCAAAGGCACCTTTCTTTGGGGATGCCAAGAAAGCTGCACCAAAGAAATTTGGTGCAGAAAATCTCGCTGAGTCCATGCACAGCTTTCTTTGCGAGCTGGTAAAGAAGGTAATTCCGCTTCGGTGGAATGCTCTATTGAGCTTTTCTTTGGGATGCCAAGAAGAGTTTCTTTCGGATATACCGAAAGAACCTCGTAAGAAAAGCTCGTAAAAGAGGATTGGCATTTTCGTTATGCCATCAAAGGCTCCCTTACATCCTTCTTACAAAGAGGGATGGAAATGAGGTTGAAGCGCGTCTGATGAATACATATTGTAGTAAACCATACAGGGGATGGCCTGGCTCCGGTTTTGGGCCGCGGCAAGCTGCGATAAGCTCGGGGTAGGTGCATGCGACCTTTGAACCCGAGATTGCCCGTTACCCAGAGATGGGTTGCAACCCCGTGAATTGAAGCATCTAAGTAGCGGGAGGAAGAGAAATCAATTGAGATGCGGTTAGTATGGGCGACTGAAAGCCGCATAGTGTCAAACCGAACTCCCGGCAGTAATGTCGGGCGGATGTGGTGCACCGTTCTATCCCATTAGCGAGCTGAAGTGAGCTGGAATGCTCTGCGATAAAGGGTGACAGCCCCGTAAGCGAAGTTTGTGGGAG
The DNA here is from genome assembly GCA_020723045.1 of Candidatus Micrarchaeum sp. Classification (GTDB taxonomy): domain Archaea; phylum Micrarchaeota; class Micrarchaeia; order CAILAH01; family CAILAH01; genus DYJQ01. The sequence goes on along the minus strand of DYJQ01000002.1, from coordinate 2,757 downwards.
GGTGGTGCGTTGAGTAGGGCTCCCTGAGGGAGTCCGAATATGGGGGTACCAACCTCCAAACCTAAACAGAAACCGGAATCCGATAGCGGATTAGTACCGTGAGGGAACGCTGAAAAGCACTCCAGGTAGGAGGGTTAAAAGTGCCTGAAACTGTATGGTGACAGATCGGCAGGGCATGAAAGGGTAGAAGCCTGTTGAAGTGACCACTCGAGAGGGTGGAAACGAAACGGGTGGACCGATGTCCTGTCTTTCTTCTCGAAGCAAGAGCCAGGGAGTTCGCAGTAGTGGTGAGCCGAAAGGCGGAGCGAAAGCAAGCCCGCGCAGTACAAGCGAGGCGGGGCGTCTGAAAGGGCGCGAATCACTATTGCGAGACCCGAAGCCGATACGAGCTAGGCGTTGGCAGCGCGAAGCCGGTCTAAAAACTGGTGGAGGCGCTAAACTAGTGCTGGTCTATTCCGCTTAGGTGACCGACGTCTAGGGATGAAAGTTCAATCGAGCTCGGCGATAGCGGGTTCCTTCCGAAGCATGTCTCAGCATGGCGCATCCGGAGATAGAGCAGGGGGTAGAGCACCGATCGGGAAGCACGGGGTCGAAAGGCCCTACTTTCCTTTCAAACTCCGAACACCTGTTCATCGTAGATGGGTGCAGTCGGGTGCCTCAGGGTAAACCTGGGGGGCGTGATGGGAACGACCAAGACTTGGGTTAAGGTCCCCTAGAGCTGGTTAAGTGCTAAACGTTAAGGAGACCCCTCTCACAGACAGTTGGGAGGTAGGCTTAGAAGCAGCCAAGAGCTTTTTCTTTGGAAAAGAAAAACCTTGGAAAAAGAAAGCTCGCTGTTTCCTCTAAGCAACGCGTAATAGCGGACCAACCGAGAGGGCAGACTCCGAAGATAATAGGGGCTAAACCAGCCACCGATACCCAAGAGTGCGCACTGTGTGCGTAATCTAGTAGGAAGGCGTCCGTACGGCACAGAAGTAGGGCCGTGAGGTCCTATGGAGCTGTATGGAATGAATATCCTGGTGTTAGTAACAGCAAATATGGGTGAGAATCCCATACGCCGAAAGGGCACGGTTTTCTCCGCAACGTTCGTCAGCGGAGAGTTAGCCGATCCTAAGTTGGAGGCCAATCACCTTCCGACGAAAGGGAAACAGGTTAATATTCCTGTGCCTTGCAGGTAGGCGCGGCAACGCAAGACTCATTCCTGACGCTTGAGGCTAGGCTGGGCAGGGGAGACCCTGTCTAAGTGGTATACAACCATCGAGACTCATTATGAGGAGAAGTGGTTGAAAGCCATCAATGGTCCCCGTTTGGGGATCCGGTCAAGGCCTTGAGCCCACGAAAAGGGAGTGAGTAACGATCCTGCAAGTTCGTACCTAGAACTATTACAGGTGCCCCTGGCTGAACAGGCCAAGGCGTATCAGGAAAACTCAGGCAAGGGAACTCGGCAAACTAGCCCCGTAACTTAGGAAGAAGGGGTGCCTGTTGTTGTAGTTGAAATATATTGCATCAGCAGGTCGCAGTGACAAGGGGAGAGCGACTGTTTATCAAAAACACAGGTCTCTGCAAGGTCGTAAGGCTGTGTACAGAGGCCGATGCCTGCTCACTACCAGTACGTGAACGCCTGTTTCAACGGGCTTAAGCGCTGGCAAAGAGCGGGGGTAACTCTGACCCTCTTGAGGTAGCGTAATACCTCGCCGCTTAATTGGCGGCTTGCATGAATGGCATAACGTCTCTCCTGCTGTCCCTGCCTGGGACCTGGTGAACTCACTTTCCGGTGAATATGCCGGAGTCTTCCAATGGGAAACGAAGACCCCGTGGAGCTTCACTACAGCCTGTTGTTGGGATATTGTTTCTGTTGCAGAGCGTAGATGGGAGCCTTCGAAGCGCAGCTCTTGGGTTGCGTGGAGGCGAAATTGTAACACCATCCAATGGAAACGATATCCCTAACTCCGAAAGGAGAACATCAGCAGGTGGGTAGTTCGGCTGGGGTGGTACGCCCTCGAAAAGGAAACAAGGGTGCCCAATGCTCAACTTAGGTGGGTCAGAAAGAGCTTTTTCTCTAGAAAGGAAAAACCTAGGAAAAAGAAAAAACTTTGGTTGGAGATCGCTACTCCAACCAGAGTGCTCATGAAAATCCACCGTCAAGGGAAAATAACATATGTTGGGCTGACTGTGTTCCTAAAAGCGTGGAACGCAGAGACGAAAGTCGGGTATAGCGAACCTAGGCATTCCCTTTTGGTGAGGGTCCTAGCTGTCAGACAAGTTACCCCGGGGGTAACCGATTTGTCGCGGGCGAGAGTACACATCGACCTCGCGGTTTGATACATCGCTGTCGGCTCAGCTCATCCTGGTGGTGCATAAGCTACCAAGGGTCGGGTTGTTCATCCGTTAAAGAGCTACGTGAGCTGGGTTCAGTACGTCGCGAGACAGTACGGTAGTATCTATTGGGAGTGTGAGTGCGTGAGGGGAAGGATCACCTAGTACGAGAGGAACGGTGAATCGGAGCCACTGGTGTACCGGTTGTGTCAAGCACTGCCGGGTAGCTACGCTCCATGCGGATAAGGCCTGAAAGCATCTAAGGCTGAAGCCGTACCCAAAACGACGCATCATAGGCGCCCACAGCAGATGGGTTTGATAGAGTGGAGGTGTAAGCATAGAGCTTCGGCGATTTGCGAGCCTACCACCACTAAAGCCTAAAGCAGTATTTTAAAATCAGACGCGCTGCCAAAATATTTCCATCCCTGTACTTCTTTTCTT
>DYJQ01000037.1 GCA_020723045.1 Candidatus Micrarchaeum sp. | reverse complement strand
AATCCCATCGGGGGCTCTCCAATTTTCCCGATGACTTTCGCATTGCTCCGCTCTGGCTCCGCAATGCTCAATCCCATCGGGGGCTCTCCAATTCCTATTTTTCTAGGTACTGTAAAACAAGGTTCTTTTGCCATTCGTGAAGACAGCTATAATCTTCATACTTGGCAATGCGCTCCATCTCATCACGCGTCATCACCGTCTCGGGTGCGATGTTCAAGTCATGTCCTATTTTAATGCGTATTCCATTCAACCTCTCGACAAACGCCTCCTGCCCTGCATTCAGCTTTATAGTGTGCCTAAGCGGCGGGAAATGAACACACTCACGACGGCCCTGCACGACTGCATGATGGAAACGGTATGCATAACGCTTTACTATAGGGTGGATACCGCGCATCCGTTCCCACTCATCAACAGACTTGGGGGGGCTCTTAGAGAGCTCCAGGAGACGCTTGGTGCTTATTATGAAATAGACGGGACGGTCGGCACGCCGGGCCATATGCTCACGCAGTATGAAAAGCTTTCTGAATATGCCACGCTCCTGATCAGTCATCTGCCGCACCCCGCTCACTTCATAATATTTCTGCTGTGTTAACTCAAACTTTCTCTCCTCAAGCAGCCTAAACTCCTCTTGCGCCCACGAGAGCCTGCCAAGTGCTTCCAACTCGCCCTTGAGCTTATCGCGCAATTGTATGAGATATGCCGTATCACCAATTGCATACTCGAGCATCTCCGCGGTTAGGGGACGCATGGTCCAATCGGCTTTCTGGAACTTGTGCTCCTTATGCACGTTGAAATATTCTTCAAGAAGCGCACCGAGCCCGACCTGTTTCTTGCCAAGCAGGACGGCTGCAATCTGCGTGTCAAACACGTTCTTAGGGCGGCATCCCAGCTCAGTTGCCAATATGCTGAAATCAAACTTAACATCATGGAATATCTTCTGTACGGATGCATCCTCAAGCACACTGATCAGGGGAGTGACATTGTTTATCTGCAATACATCAACAACCCAGTTCCTGTGTTCAGTTGATATTTGTACAATTGAGATGAACGTCCCGTAATGGTGAAGGCCATTCTCGCACTCAATATCCACACCGATTACGCCACAACGTTTCCATTCAGCCGCGGCAGCCTCAAGCGCATGCTCATTATCTACATAAGTGAAATGCGTCACAAAAATCATCTCTGTTTAGTGGGTCTGGCGGTTGTTGAGTGTGAGTGAAAGCTCAATTATGCTCATAATCGCATTCATCATCTCGTAATCATTGATGCGCCCGATGTCTGCCCAGTATTCAGTGAATGTGTAAGCGCTTATTTTATTGTTTGCAGAGAGTAAGCGCGGAAACACGTCCTTTGCAAAATCCTCCTTCGGTCTTATGTAGTCAAATATCTCAGGCTCAAATATATACATCCCCGCATTCACGAGATTGGAGAGTATGGGCTTCTCCATGAACGATGAAACAGTATCATCCGGATGCACACTAACTATGCCATATTCCACTGGGTTGCCCTGCAGTTTGAGCGCAATCGTTGCGATATTCTTTTTACTCCTGTGGAACTTCTCCATCTCAGACACATTTATCGCGGTGATGTGGTCGCCCATCCCAACAAAGAACGTATCAGTTAGCTTGTTCCGAGCCCTGAGCACTGAGCCAGCCGTGTTGAGCTTCTCATCTTCAACAACATACTCTATATTTATGCCCCACTTTGAGCCGTCGCCGAAATAGTCCTCAATGCGCTCGTGGAGATAGCCAACCGTCAAGATGAAATCGGTTATCCCGAAGCGCTTAAGATTGAGAAGAACAAACTCCAAGATCGGCTTGTTGCCCAACCTAAGCATAGGCTTGGGTATGTTATAGGTGTATGGCCTAAGACGAGTTCCCTCGCCACCGCATAATATTATTGCTTTCATAATATCACCATCATAAATCATGCACGTATATCCTTCTCCCACCTCTCCATCCTTCCCTCAAATTTCTCAATTATGTCCATAATCTTCTCTGAAGAGTGGCCGTCCCCGTATGGGTTCCTCGCTGAAACCATCCCTTTTATTGCGGCATCGTCATTCATAAGGGCATTTACCTCACGCACTATATTCTTCTTATCAAAGCCAATGCACTTATTGGAGCCGGCATCGACTGTTTCCGGCCTGTCCGTCACATAGCGTAACGTGAGACATGGAATATGCATGCTTACCGTCTCCTCCTGAAGCCCACCGCTGTCGGTGAGCACTAAATCAGATTGCTTTATGAGCGAGAGGACATCGCTATACCGCTCGAGCGATGGATACTTCCATATTATATGGTCGGCGGCAAGCAGTTTATCATAATATTTGTATGCAATGGCTGCCCTCTGTGTGCCGGGTAGGACAGCACAGAATATTGTATAATCCTTGAGTGCAAGCAACGCTTCAAATATCCCCTCCATCCTCTTCCTGTCAAGCGTATTCTCGCGCCTGTGTGCAGAGAAAAATATCAGTTTTTTGTTGCTTGGAATGTTGAGTTCCTTCCGAATGTTAGGGTTTGAATTCCCATAGATGCGCACTGCATCTACAATGGTGTTCCCAGTAAGGAATATCCTCTCCTTCGGATGGCCCTCATTGAGAAGACTCTTCACGTTGGTTTCGGTGGCGGCGAAATAGAGCGATGTCGCGGCATCGGCACTGCGCGTGCATATCTGTTCTGGAAAAGGTTCCCACGAATTTGTGCGGAGGCCTGCCTCCACATGGCCCACAGGCACCATACACAATGCACTCGCAACCGATGAAAACAATGCAGAGAAAGTATCGCCGTGCACGAGAACGAGGTCTGGGTTTTCTGACTTGATAACCTTCTCGAGTTTTGTGAGTATGCCTGCGCCGATTTCGCACGGTGTGCCTTTCGAATCAAGGTCATAATCTGGCTTTTCTATTCCCAAGTCCTCAAAAACACCCTCAAAAAGCTCCCTATCATAGTGTTGCCCGCTCCACACAATAACATTATCGTGCCCCCTTCTCTCAGATTCCTTTATGAGAGGGGCCATCTTTATTATCTCGGGGCGTGTGCCCATAGAAAACAACAGTTTCATTTTATCACTCCATTTGCATCTCCAGGTCTTTCCACTCGGAAGTGAATACAAACCCACCCAGCTTGCCCGCCTTCGCCAGCGCGGGGAATACATCACGCTCCAGCATTCCTTTTGAAGGGATGTACCTGAACGATTCACGACTCATCACGTAAAGGCCCGTGTTTATTATCCTGCTGGGGGCACTTGCACTCTTCTCGTAGAACCCCTTTACAGTGTCGCCCTCCATCTCTACAGTCCCATATTTTGATGTGGTGATGTGCTCCTTTACGGCCATCGTCACGAGCTTGCCGTTTCTTCGGTGGTACGCCACCATCATTGGGATGTCAAGGCTGAATATGGAATCGCAGTTGGCAACTATGAAATCAGAGTGCACAAGCGAGCGGCAGCTGTGCACTGCGCCCGCTGTTCCCGTCGGCACCGGCTCAAGGAGATAGAATATCCTGACGCCGAAATGCGAGCCGTCCCCAAAATACCTGCGTATGCGCTTCTCATTCTTGTCCACCGCAATGATAAACATAGTTATACCATAAAGCGACATCCACTCAATAAGCCTATGAAGTACAGGCTTGCCGTTGTAAAGACGCATTGCCTTAACCTCACCGCGCCGGCCGCCGGCCAGTATTATGGCGGTTGCTACCTTGCCGCCCAGCGCCTTCCTCACAAGCAGTTCGATTGCTTGTGACCTGTTTCTTACGTGTGTGCCGTCAATAGTCTTCTCGACCTCCTTCAGCAAAAGGGGGTCGATGCTTATGGCTATCTTCTCCTGTTTCATACCAAGTCATACTAAGTTGAAAAGATTTATAAAATATGCTGACGGTCGGGATGCCGAAACATACTTGGGCCCCTGCTCAATATCTCTTGCGAATGTCAGAATATGCACGTACCGTTTCCGCAAGATGATTGATGGCATAGCTTGCAATGAGCAGAAAGACAAGCATTGCGATGCCCTGCACAACATCCCATTCAAACCATGGAAGTACGGATAGGAATTGCACGATTGCTATGAGAGCTAGGAGAAAGAAAGCGTATGCAAGGTAGCGGAGTGCAAACGACAGGCTCTTTCCCTTGAGTGCGACTGCATAATTTATAAGCTTGGTGGCAATCAGCACTGCGAGAATAAGGTTTATTATCTGGATGATGGTGACTGCCGGCCTCGCCGTATAGATGCCGATTATTATGTCTATCAGCCCTTCCTGAACCATGGTTATAACTTAAAGTGAAAATATTTAACTCTCACATATGCCGGCGGATAGAAAAAGTATGCCAAGGGGGGGATTTTTAACCAACGGATTTTGCATTATTGGGGCTTTACCCGCATTAGTATTTGAACCCTCGACCTCCAGATTTCTCCGGAGCGCACAAGCGCCGTCTCAATCATCGCCCTCGCGGGCTCAGAACTCATAAGTGAATTCTGACCCCAACAGGATGGGGAATGAGAGAGGGGGAACCTGTGATTCCCCGTCTTCTCCTCTTATGAGTCTGGCGCTCTAACCAGACTGAGCTACCTTGGCATAAGGCTAGTCTAGTGCATATTTGATTAAGACAAAGTATTTAAAGAATTGACGCTAATGGATAAGTAGGTGCTAGTATGACAGATCTCGGTGAAATTACTCCTAAAAAAGAACTTACGCCAGAGCAGATTGCCGCAATAAAGGATCTTGAAGAATTCAGAAAAAATATTGATGAGAAGATTGCACTTGACCCAAATTTGGATAAGCGGCTCAGAAAATACAGAGGGTTTGCATATGAGGGCGGTGAGCATGGTATTACAGATGACGCTAAGTATGATATAGAAGATATCAGAAATGCAAAAAGGCTCATTGACGACCTTAAAGTGATTGGGTTTTTAGGGGGGGAGCGAATAAGTAAGGATGGTAAGTACACGGGGAAGTATGACAAGAGAATGTACAGTGAAGTGCTACAGATGCAGAAAAGCATAAACAAGTATTTGCGTGAGAACAAGCAAAATGTTGTTGTAGTTGAAGCGACGCAACAGGAAAAGAACCTTTTAAAGACCATTGCAAAAGGAAAAAACTTATACAATCTCAGCGGAACACTCAAGTGGACGGGGAAGATGGGCCTCTCCTATGAAGTGAGCTTGGCAGCAGGTGAGATTAATGGCGAGAAGATAGGCCATATAAAAGTCAAGGACAAGGAAGGCGCACTAATCAAGGATATCGCATTCAGGGTTGATAAGAACGGGAAGGCAAGTGTGAGCGCCACCAGACTCTATCAGATACTTGAGGACGGCTACCTTGGTGTGGAGACAAGAAGAGCAGTCGGCGTGTATCTTAAAAAGTTCTTTAAAGATAAAGAAGAGTCCCTTAAAGAAAGTAAAAAACTGCCCGAAACGATCGTCCCGATCGTCCCTCCACAGGCAGTGCCGCAGAAGACTAATGCTGTGATTTCGGTTGGGTATTCATTCAGGGACGACCTTGAAGATAAAAATAACTGGAATGACGTGCTTCGGAAACTGCGCAATTTAGGAGATTATGAAGAACTAGAAAATAATATACAAAAGATGGAAGAGATAAGGTTGGTGTTGACGAACATCTCTTATGAGGCAGAGATGGAACTGAGGCGTAACCCGCCATATGTTAGGATTAATGGAAAGGATTATAGCCTGACGTGGGAAGGTGCAATGTTGGCCAGGCGAGACTGGGTGGAGTATTCCACGTTCTTTGACCGGTGGATGAAGTATTTAAAGACAAACGAAGCAACGAAAGATGTGGCCAAGAAAGTAGAGAATGGAACTATAAAAGAGAAGGGTCAAAGGCAGCGGTTTGTAGTGGAAGTTAAAAACCAGGGTAAGAGCCCAAAAGATGCAAATTACGGTGTGTCTACAGCAGATATTGAGACAATGTATAATGAAGTAGTGGACAATATAAACAAGTACATTAGCGGGAACGGAGAGATGAAAAAACGTCTTCTAGCTGATATTGAGAAAGAGAAAAAAGAGGTAATTGGACTGATAAAGAAAACTAGGTTCAGCAGACCAGAAGAACTTAGAGAAATGCTGAATGATAATGAGTCGCTCCACCTGCGCATATTAGCTACGTATGGCGCATTTGGCAACAAGCCGGATGAGGCGCCAATCTTAGAAATGCCTCAAATTAACTTCGGTTTTTTGGAGGCGAATAAGCTCGAGCAGTACATCGAGGAGGTGATTGGAAATAACCTTGAGGGTACAAGAAAGCTATTTGCACGTTATTTTTACATTTCAAATATATTTACTAACTTCGAAAATGACAGTGCAAAAGACCTTATGGAGAAGTTCATTGACGAGTTTACGACGATAAACCACAACAACAGGCGGTATCTGCCAGACCTAAAGGAAATAGACAATCCAGAGATGAAAGCATTTGTGATGTGGATATATATAAATATCCTACACAGGTATAATCAAGAAATCCTCAAAACAAAAAAAGAAAGAGCAGAACCGCAGCTAGTAGGGAGTAGGGGATAATAACTCTTTTTTCATCCATTCTTTTTGGATTTCAAGCCTTCCGGCCATATTATAATAGCCAATGGAATCCTCAACTAGCCATACATCAGTTTCGTGCATTTGCGCAATAATTGATGAGTAATCCTGGAATGGGAGATAGAGGTGTTGTGAGTAAATGAGAACTATAAAAAAGAGCAAAAGCAATAGTGTAATTGCAGGTTCTAGTGAAAGCAAGAATCCTTTATCATCAGCAAATCTCATTCCTATCTATCCTCCAATAAACGCAATCGCATATATCCGCCTCATCTGAGAGACGTTAGCACACTTCAAGAATACCCACCTCATTCAAATCCTTTATGTAGACCGCCCTCTCTACACAAAATGAGTGCGGTTCTCCACCATAAATATAGCCGGTGTATGTCCTGAGCGAGACGTCATGCGGCTTGAGCATATTCAACCTTAACATCGTAATCTCATTATCCCTCTTATCAGATAATTGCGATAAGACCTCATAACTGCGCGCGATCTTGAGTGCAGTCTCAGATTGGAGGGTTATGGAATTGCGCAAGCTGTCCCCAGTCTGGCTCTCAATGTTAGCGCATATGTAGAATGTGAATAGAATGAGAATAAATGCAATTATCATGTCAATCTCAAGAGTTCCTTTACTCATTGTCTCCGTGGTCTTTTTAGTCACCGCCGCCCCTCCTTCTGTATGCATTGACAATTGCAGTATGATCAAAATCATCCTTGCATGAAATATTCGCACCGACCGAACAGTTAAGCTGTGGGTTGAAATAACCATGCTTGAGCGAGTATGAATATACACTCGCGAGAAGCGAGGTTGATGATGCACGATCGTGAAGGCTTGCCTGTTGCAGAGAATCCACAAAAGAGTTGGCTATACTGCTCAGGAAGGCATAGAATAACGTAACTATAATTATGAGAAGTAAAACACCAATCAACGATTCAGTGCTGAGCGTTCCTCTCACCATATCACACCCTGAGCGTCATCTTCATTCTACATCAAAGTAATCTATATCATAACCCCTGGGGGCCATCATTCTCTTGCATTATATCATTTCCAAATAATCTATATCATAAATTTTATTGGTGCTATCACTTATACTTATTCCGATTACCGGCTTCATCAGTGAGATATCATCATCTAGTATCTCACTATGGCCGTGGCCTATACCGACACTCTTTGATTCATGATTGTAAATCAATACAGAATCGCATGCATGAACCTCAAGTGGACCTGCCTCGGTCATTATTATCACCTTTAGTGAAGCATCAAAAACGGTTGGGGGTTTTATCCATACACCTGCTTTTGCGGCTTCAAGCATCACATCAAGAACTGTATGGTCTACATAGCCGCACCACAAATCAACCTTATAATCTGGGTTTGCCTCAGCTATAATTTCATACTGTTCGAGCCGAACCGCCATCTCTTCGACGGCATCAGCAGGGTTTTGGGATGCAAGGGGTTGTGCAAGGATGTTCTGCACACCGCGCTTCAACTTAATCTTTGTATCATAGAAGTCCTGCAAGTGCGATACCTGCTCTGTGAGATAGTAATTATTTTCCATATGTGAGATGTGAGAAGAATAAATGTAGAGAATGGACTCTGCAAGCAACATCACAAGAAGAAACGAGATTATCCCTCTCAAGAAACCACATACGTTTTTAAATTGTCACATTTTAAAAGTGTGCATAGCGGGGTAGGGCAGCCTGGAGTGCCCGCCGGGCTCATAACGAGGGCGCAGTTGTAGGCTTCGCCTACAAATTGTCGCCAAGGGCGACAACTCCGCCCCTCGTGCTCCCAGGTAGTCCGCTTCAGCGGACGCTACGAGGGCGCAGTTGTAGGCTTCGCCTACAATTTGTCGCCAAGGGCGACAACTCCGCCCCCACACTTTTGCCTCTGGCAAAAGGTGGCACCATTTGCTCACGCAAATGCGTGCTCGTGCGCTTAGGTATTTTTGCTTTGCAAAAATAGAGCTTTCTTTTGGTGTCGCTTTTCGTTGGAAAGCGAAGCGTGCACCAAAAGAAAAGGGATACCCGGAGGCCGGTGGTTCAAATCCACTCCCCGCTATATTTTTCCATATTTTTGCTGGGCTGGACCGATCTGCATCAAATCATTTTTCGCTGGATTAGGCCTATCCGCATTCCTGATTATGGCCCTCTTCCCTCTTGGTAGGAGCGCTGTAAAACAGCGCGGGGGATGGGTTGCGAAG
>DYJQ01000036.1 GCA_020723045.1 Candidatus Micrarchaeum sp. | reverse complement strand
ATCAAAATGCCTGACTTTGATTCTTTTTGCGCAATCCTTTCACGAGAGGGCTTTAAGAAACACACGTCGAAATTCAGCAAACGAATTTACGATGACCATATCCTTCTCTATTTCTTATGCCTGAAAGCTAAAACCAAGGTTCAGACGCTTATTGTTTGGATCTACTCGCGAATAGGATTTCTACAAACCCGAGTATAATTGCAAGGATTGAGGGTCATACCGAGAGGGCGAACAAGCTTGTGAAGATGGACCTGTCGGAGTATATTACGTTTAACACACTCAATAAGCAAGAGAGCCTCCGGCAATATGAAGCGGCTCATCTCGTTGCGAAACCTGTCAACACCTCTGCTCACGAAAGCTTAAATAGAAGGGCCACTGTTTCAAACATCAGCATTAACATATTATAATATTATCCAGCAAAATATGCTATCATAAGAATGAGGGGGTGTTTAGGGGATATGGTATTTGAAAATGCATTATCAACGTTCTCAAAAAACATTGGCATATTGTTGGTATTCTCCGTCTCTTTCCTGCTCGGCCTGTTCATCCCCATCCTCGCGAGCACCCCAACCTACAACGCAATGGGTGCGGTGTTCCTGCGGTTCATGAGCATACCTGAGATGAGCTGGCTCGATGCAGTCATAATAGCTGTTGCATTCCTTCTCTCAAACTATTTCGTGGCATTCGGTATTGTTGCAGTCAACCTGATAGTGAAGCGGGAGAGGACGGCCATAAACCTTACTAATGAGATAATCAGCAACATCTCGAAGAACACATTCACCATATTCATGATATTCGTGTTCCTGTTCCTCGTCAATGCCGCTGTACAGCTAGTGCTGATGGAGTTGCAGGCGCCATACTGGCTCTCGGCTATCATATTCTTCCTCATCTACCTGCCGGCATTCTATGTGGGGCCAGCCATAGTAATTGATGAGCTCAAACCATTCCACGCAATCAAGGCAAGCATCGAGCATATCAAGGCACAGCCGGGGAGGGTTGTGAGATGGGTGATTGCAGGGCTCGCACTCCTGTTCATAACAACATACGCAACGTATTTCATAATACCGGGGTTCTTCCAGTGGGTCACACTCGCGATAAACTCATTCTTCATAATACCGTTCCTCATAGTATACCAAGCGCACAACTACATTGAGAAGTATGGCATACTGGTAACAAGAGGGAAGAGGAGAAGTGAAAGGATTATAAGAGTTAAGTAAGCTATTATGGGGGGGTTGAAAGTATGTTTAAGATTGATATGGAAAATGGAAAGGAGTTCAGCAGCGCGATCGAAGCGCTTTGCAACCTCATTGATGAGGGCACATTTACCATAAAGAGAGATGGGATAGGATTGCACGCACTTGACCCATCGCAGATTGCAATGGTCATCTTCTCGATGCCAAACAGTGCATTCTCTGAATTTCAGGTGGATAGCCAGCAGAACGTCAGCCTCAACCTCGAGAACCTCAACAAGATACTTTCAAGGGGTAAGGGGAGCCAGCTCACGCTATACGATGAGGAGAACCGCGTGGTGGTGCAGTTTGCTGGAGGGAAATCCAAGAAGAGCTTCAAAGTGCCCATGATTGATCTCGGGCAATCCATTGACCGCGAGCCAAAGGTGGAGCATGATGTTAACATTATACTAAACACTGGTGCATTCAAGGATGCGGTGAGGGATATTGCGCTCGTAAGCTCGCACATAACGTTTGAAATCAAGGGTAAGAAAATGATGATGAGTGCAACGGGCGATAATGCAGAGGCTGAGATTGAGTATGAAGAGGGTGATGACGGCAGCGTTAAGAGCATGGATGTGAAGAATACTGCAAAGGCCACGTTCCCAGTCCAGTACCTTGAGGATATGATAAAGGGCGCGGATGATAATACGGATATTGAGGTGTCGCTCAAGACCAATGCGCCAATGAAAATAAAGTATGCAGTCGGAAACGCTAAGTTCACGTATTACCTTGCACCAAGGATTGACCTTGAGTAAAACAAAACAAGATAAAAATTAAATGGATCAAAACTGGTATTGCATGGCAGCTGCAAGCCGTCTTATACTGGCACGATAGGCCGCCTCGCGATAGCTTATTTTGTTGTCTTTATCCTTCTCGGAGGCGACAAGCGAGAACGCCCTCTTCATTACCCCTTCCAGCTCCTTCACCACCTGCTCGTATGTGTATATCCTCCCCTCGCGGTTCTGCACCCATTCAATATAACTTCCAGAGACGCCGCCACAGTTCACGAGGATGTCAGGATACACCACCACACCCCTCTCATTTAGTATTGCATCCGCCTCTGCAGTTGTCGGGTTGTTTGCCGCCTCAAATATATACTTGGCCTTTACCTTAGCCGCATTATCCTTGCGTATCTGGTTATCGAGCGCTGCGGGGACTAGAACGTCGCACTCACTCTCAATCAACCCCTCATTCGTTATCAGCTTTACATTCGCATTTTCATTAGTCGCATAATCCTGCACACCCTTCCCCTCTGACTTTAACGCCATCACTTTGGATACATTAATCCCATCCTTGCAGTATATACCGCCTTTGGAATCACTCACTGCAACTACCATGTATCCGTTTTCATAGAGTATGCGCGCAAGGTTCATCCCAACATTGCCAAATCCCTGTATTGCAATCTTCGCACTCTTTGGTATCTTATGCCGCGCGAATGCCTCAAGCATCACGAAGTATGCACCCCTGCCGGTAGCCTCATCCCGCCCCTTAAGGCCGTTGAACTCAACCGGTTTGCCAGTAAATGTGGCATACTCCTTTTTCCCAGTGAGAATATTATACTCGTCAACCATCCATGCCATCATCTCGGCGGTGGTGTTTACATCAGGTGCTGGTATATCAACATCTGGCCCTATGAAACGGTACAACTCGCGTACGTACTGCCTCGATATCCTCTCCAACTCCGCCCTGCTAAACTCTTTTGGATTGAACGCAATACCGCCTTTACTCCCACCGTACGGTATGCCCGCAAGCGAGTTCTTGAACGTCATCAACTTTGAGAGAAGTATGACCTCATCGCGGTTAACAGCGGGGTGGTATCGTATGCCCCCCTTGTACGGGCCGAGTGCTGAGTTGTACTGGGAACGCCAGCCCATAAGAAATATTGTGGCGCCGTCATCGCGTTTGAGCGGGAACGTAAACTCAATCACGCGTTCCGGATGCTCCAACCTCTCAGCAAACCTCTTCTCCAACCTAAGGTCGGAAACCGTCTTTTCTATAATGTCTGCCATATATTTCACCTTTATCCAATTTTTTTGTATATCCTTATCGGTAGTATGCCCGGCCCAGCCTTACCCGCTGGGTAAACCTGCTCAAACCCATCAAGATGGCCGAGGAAGAATGCCCTGTAGAAAACCGAGTTGTAGCCACGGCCGGGCGCATCTGCAAGCACATCCTCAGTATAGACCATGAGGTACTTAGAGTACTCCCTCCCATCCTCGAACACCTGCCTGCCCATCCATACGGGCACCGCACCCACCTGCTTGCCACTCTCTTGGTCTATAACAACTGCCCCCTGCTGCGCTTCCAGTATGCAGTAAAGCTTGCTGAATGACGAAAAGCCCATCTTGCCGTACTGCTCGCCCACCATACACATCTGGTTTATAGTGGGCTTTGAGGGAACGTAAACATACTCAAACTGGTAAGATGCACTGCACTTGGATTCTGCAGGCAACTCTGCAGCAGAGGTTTCGTTGTTGTACACGCATGAGAGATAGGTGAGTGCGCCCCACTTCCCGATCAGGTCCATATCAAAGAGCGCGTATGTGGAATTGTGCAAGTCCATGTACGCCTTGAGCTCCTGCGGTGTGCTTGCGACAAAAGCATCCGCCACCTCAAGGTCGAGTGAGACGAATGGATGGTCATTCCTCGTCATGGTCTTCTTTCTGCCGAAATAATTTGTCCAGTGGCCATAATCCCACCACGAGATCACATATGAATCATTATCAACATTTGCCCGTATCCATTCCATAGAGTCGTACCAGTAATCAGGTATGAGATTGCAGTAAAACCCTGCCGCATAACGCGCTCCCGAGCCCGAAACCTCATTGCAGAAATCAATAACCTGTGTATGATTTGTCATATCAACTGTCACATAATTTAATGATGTGGGTATCGCTTCTATATTATTCATTGCAAAGGGCAGGACGAGCATAACCGCGGAGATGCTGAACAGTGCAGGCCATCTCGTTTCCTTTGTGAGTATTGAGAAACGCTCGAGCACCTCCCTGCCATCATTGAGCAGTGAGGATGATGATTGGCCCTTGTCTGCAGAACCCTCATGCAGGCATATCGATGCCACGTAAAGCAGTGCGCCGAGCACCACTGTGAATATTATATAGTATAATGAGTCGGAAGGCACGAAGAAAGGTATGCCACCGCCACCTAAGAAATGGCTCAGAATGCCCCAGCCGTATGAGAATGCCGCATACGCCGCAATAATAAGAAACATCATGCCGGCACCGTAATAGCTGATGTATTTTGGAATACCCTTCTCCTCTTTTGCCAGCGATGCCTCGCCTGCTACGAGCGCGACTGCCAGTGCAAGCACCAAGCCAAGGTGCGGCGTGTACTTGATCTTCTGGAGGCCGATGAATGATATTGAAAATATGAAAATCGAGAGGAGGAGTATGAGGCCGCTCTTTCTGTAAAAGAAGCCGTAGATGAGCGAAAGCACGAGGAGCACATAGACTAGCGGGAGTGCGTTGAGTGCACCGTACTTTGTGATGAATAGCGAACTCACTTTGTGTATATCCAATGAGATGCCTGCATAGCCGAACCTATTCTGTATGTCATCACCATGCAACGTCTCCTCAGCAACCGTCTTCATGAGTGCGCTACTCTCGCTAAGCTCGCTTGAGAGCTGGCCGACCCCGGCAAGGCCCGTCCCATATTTAAGAACGGGTGCGCCCAGTGGTGTTATGAGGAATATAACTGCGATAAGGCCGAGCCCGCATAGTGCATATACGCGCTTGCGGAGGGTGTCTAATGATGATTTTCCGTAATCAAGAAGATGATAGACGAAGAATGAGAACATTGCAGTGAGCAGCAGGATAAACACTTCAGAGCTGAACAGTGCGCCAAAACCGACCTGCACGCCGTTATATGCGGCGTAAAGAGCATTGAGCACTGCGCATGTTATGGCGAGGAGGGCAGGCAATTCATAGTATACCCTTTCCCGCTGGCCGTTTATGAAATCGAATGCGACCCTTACTGCAATGTATACAGAGCCTACCACTATAGCCATCATCCCTGCCTTTGAGCCCATCAACCCGCCTGCAACTGCGAGCACAGCGAGTACATAGAATAATCTGCTTTCCTTGTACTTGAGTGCATAGTGTATGAACATAATCCCAGCGAATGCAGCGTATATGCCCCATGGCAGCTGTTCCGCAACACCTGCAAAGAACTTGCTGAAAAGGACTGGCATGAACGCAACCACGAACGCCGCAGCAACCGCTATCCAGTTTGAGTATTCATCCTTGAATAGGAAGTATGCTATGAAAACGAGCAGTGCGCCCATCAGGGGGGGATACACATTCATGATGATTGCGTTTATGAGATGGCTGTAATTAGCAGCACCTATCGATATTATATACCACACAGCGGTGAGGTACTGCGGCACCGGGAGTGTCCTGTGGCCGATGGGTGAGAGTGGATATGCCCAGTCATCATAGAGGGGCACCTCGCCTTGCGTTACAAGATACTCTGGTGTGAAGCCGTACCAGTATGGGTCGAACTCATAGAAATATGATGAGAGCGATTGCAGTCTCAGCCAGAATGAGATAATAAATAACAACAGCACCGCGATTGATGCCCTTGAGAACGTGATGTGGTGCGCTTCAAGCCCCACCCTCTTTGTGAGAAGAAGGAATAGTGAGATTACAAACGGGAGTGCAAATACGATGAGCACTAAAAGAAGTGAGAATGGGATGATGAAATTCAGGAGCCATGCAAAGAGCGGTACGAAGAATGATGAGAAGATGAGCGAGAGAAAACCGAGGTCGATCAGGTTCAGCTTTTTATCCCTAAAGATATAAGCGAGCATGGGCATGAAAACGAGAACGAACAGGATAAAATTCACTATGCCTCCCGGCACCAAGCCAAGCATGTTCATGGGAGGTTTTAAGGATGGTTATTTTATTAATCTTAACACGCATCAATTAAGAGAGTAAATCGTTCGCGGGTAGTGGGATATGAGCACTAATCTTGAATCAATTAAAAAACTCATGGCTGAGAGAAAGATTGATGATGCCATCAAGATGGCAGAGGATGGATTAAAGGAAAATCCTAATAACCAAGAACTGCTGGCCATGCTTGCAGATATGTTTGCGGAAAAGGGAGATTTTCAGAGAGCAATCGAGACGGCGGACATGCTCATTAGGATAGACCAAAAAAACAAATTGTACTGGCTGAAGCGCAGCATATTCAGGTTCAAGCAGAATGACAAGAAGGGCGCGCTTGAGGATATAATGAAGGCGAGGGAGATTGACCCACACGATATCAATGCAATAAAGGGGATGATAGATGTGAATGCCGCACTGGGCGATTATGGGGCGGCACTTGCGGCTATCGATGAAATAAAGAACCAGAACTTTACAGATAGCGGCATACTTGAGCGCAAGAAGAACCTGCTCAAGCTCATTCGCATGAGGGAGGAGGCGGACTCCTACAACTTCTTGCTTGATGCTGTGAGGAATAGCATAAAGGAAGATAACCTGCTCGTGGCCAAATCGCTGCTTGATGATGTAAAGGAGAGAAGGGATGCCGAGTATTATGAAACCGCGTGCGTGCTCTACAAGAAGATGGCCATGCCGCACATTGTAATTGAACTGGCTGATGAGGCGGAGAAACGGAAAATGACAAACGGAAAAATAAAGAAGACGCTCGCGTTTGCGTACATGGATGTGCACAAGTTTGATAAGGCACTGGAAACGTTTGATGAATTGATACGCGAGGAGAAGGAGGATGCGGCACTCCTGGCGGACAGGGCCTTTGCCAAGATGAACAATGGGGATTTCAGGAGTGCACTCAAGGACATCAACACTGCCATAAAGATAAACCCGCACAGGGATATCTATTTCATAAGGAAAGGTGATATTGTCGCGAGGATTGATGGAGTTGCATCGGCTATTGAGCATTACAATGAGGCTATCCGATTAAACCCACTCAACCTCGAGGCGTATGAGAGGAAGGAATCGGCCGAGGCCATAGTATATAAAGGGGCAAAGAAGAGTGATGATGCATTGTTCAGGTAGAACGGTGAATGAATAAGCAAAAATGAGAATGAAAAGGCTGTGTGATATAATGATGGGTGAATAGAGTAAAGCAAATGAAAAAGAGATTGTGTGATGTAATGATGGGTGAATAGAGTAAATGAAGAAATGAAAAAAAGGGATTTGTGATATAAATGATGATAGGTGTTGTAGGCAAACCAAATGTTGGCAAATCAACATTTTTTCAGGCGTTGACGATGGCGCCCGCGCAGAGGGCCAACTATCCATTCACAACTATTGAGCCCAACCGCGGTGTAGGCTATGTTGAGATTGAGTGTATTGACAAGGATTTTGGTGTGAAGTGCAACCCGCGCTATGGGTTTTGCGAAAACTCACGGCGGTTTGTGCCTGTTGAGGTTATAGATGTGGCTGGTCTCGTCCCGGGGGCGCATGAGGGCAAGGGGCTTGGCAATAAGTTCCTTGATGATTTGAGGCAGGCGGATGCATTCATACACGTGATTGATGCGAGTGGCGGGACTAATGAGAGGGGCGAGCCTGTACAGCCCGGTACTTACGACCCTATAAATGATGTGCTCTTTCTTGAAGAGGAGCTTGACTTTTGGATACATGGGATTGTGACAAAGAACTGGAGTAAACTCGTACGGCTCGAAGCTTCTTCAGAAAGAAGCAAGACGGACCTGCTGGGTGAGCAACTGAGCGGGCTGGGTGTAAAAATAGGCCATATATCAGATGCACTGCACACGCTCGGGCTTAAGGAGAAACCTATGGGTGAGTGGAGTGATGATGAAATCCTCGCATTCTGCAAGGAGATAAGGAAGGCGAGCAAACCGATGGTGATTGCTGCAAACAAGTGCGATGTTGGGGTTGCTGAGAGGAATATTGCAAAGCTGCGCGAGAGGTTTCCTAATTATATTATAGTGCCCGTCTCATCTGAGAGCGAGCTTGCGCTCAAAGAGGCGAACAAGAAAGGATACATAAAGTACATACCCGGCGATGCAGATTTTGGGGTAACAAAAGAGCTTGATGAGAAACAGAAGGCAGCGCTGGAGTTTATACGGAATAATGTGCTGAAACGGTATGGAGGGACTGGCGTCCAGACATGCATAAACAAGGCGGTGTTTGAGCTACTCCATTACATTGCAGTGTTTCCCGGTGGGGTCAACAAACTGGCCGATTCTGAAGGAAACATCCTGCCGGACGTGTTCCTGTTCCCCCCGGGGAGCACGGCACTCGATTTTGCCGCACGGATACACAAGGATATGGCTGAGAAATTCATACGCGCGATTAATGTTAAGACTAGGATGGTGCTGGGGGCAGATTATAAGCTAAAGCACAGGGATGTCATAGAAATTGTCTTTGGGAGATAAATAAGATTTTATAACTTTAGGTCTAATTGCTCTTAGGTGTTTTGTTATGAAGAATATGATTTTGTTTGTGAGCATATTGGCCCCGCTCTTGCTGTTTGGATGCCTTGGCGGTCCAAGTGCACCTTCTGATACTGGTACTGGAACGGGAACGGCTGGCCCTACTGCGCCAACTGATACTGGAACGGGAACGGCTGGCCCTACTGCGCCCACTGATACGGGAACGGGAACGGCTGGTCCTACTGCACCCACTGATACTGGAACGGGAACGGCTGGCCCCACTGCGCCAACTGATACGGGAACGGGAACGGCTG
>DYJQ01000035.1 GCA_020723045.1 Candidatus Micrarchaeum sp. | reverse complement strand
GCCGCAATCACAAGGCATATTACCCCGCCTACAAGCAGTAATTTTGCCAACATGCTCGCTTTTGGCTTCATTTCCTTGCCCATCACTCATTACCAATGCGATACCCACCAACGCGACAACTGGAGCAATACCTTGTACTTGACTCTACACATTGCCAAGCTGCTGTGTAAGGGTAGTTCCGCCCGCAAACGCCATATTTGCCATAACCAGTGCCAAAACAAAATTTTTTCTTTTCACACTCGTCTACTTTATCCTCACTTCATACCCGCTCTCTCCCTCATCCTTCACCTTCCTCATCCTCACCTCAAGGACACCATTTTTGTAGTTGGCCTCTGCACTCTTAGGGTCGATAGATGCAGGCAGTTTGAGGCTCTTATTGTACTTCCTCTCGGTCTCATCAACCTTTATGTTCATACTCTTCTCGTTTATCGTGAGTTTTATATCCTCCTTGCTCACACCCGGGAGCTCACATATTACCACCAACTGGTCCTTTTCGTTGATGATGTCCGTCACGGGCTCCCTCTCATCGCTCAGCTCACCCTCCCCCTTCTTTGCAGTGTTGCCGAACTCATCAACAACAATCTTGCCGTCAGGCCCCACAC
This sequence comes from Candidatus Micrarchaeum sp., assembly GCA_020723045.1. Lineage (GTDB taxonomy): Archaea > Micrarchaeota > Micrarchaeia > CAILAH01 > CAILAH01 > DYJQ01. Next base: position 8,438 of record DYJQ01000035.1, on the reverse strand, counting down.
GCATCGAGAAGCCGTAGACGAATGGCCCGCTCTGTTTTATCTCCCCCTTCTCTGCCTTCTCCATAAGGTCGCGCATCATATCCTCCATTCCCTCAAATATCCTGTCAAAATCATCATCCCAATCAAAGAACCCTCTAAACTTTCTTTTCCTTGGAAACATACATATTACCTCACTTAAGCTTATTGTGGGATAACTTTAAATACTTCATCCCTTCTAAGATAGGGCGAGGGAATATATCTCGGTGATAAATGTGGGGGGAAGAGGTATTTTCTCGAAGATACCTATAATTGGAGATGTGGTCTGTAGAAGGAGCAGGAAGGTCTCGCTCTACGCTAGCTTGCAGAAGGGCAGCATAAGCGATAGGCTGTTTGTGGGCGATATCGAAGTTTTCAAGGCCCAACTCACTGCAAAGAGGGAATCTACCATTAGAAAACACATCCACGCTCTTATTGGCAAAGGCGATATGCAGGTCTTCCTCTCTCCTGAATATGCAGATGTGTGCAAGCTGATGTCTGAGAATCCGGAAGAGACAATAGCCGAGCTGAGAAAGGTTGCGGAGGAGACGGCCGAATCAAAGGAGATAGTAAAAAAGATACTGAGACGGCTCTCCCACTCGCAGGATGAGGCCGTAAGGGCCTATGCATTCAACGAACTCTGATTTTATCAATTTATCTATTCTTACTTGATAGGAATGGTTTCGCCCATGCTGGGCGCAATTGCACTAAACCCTTTCTCCTTTAATTCATCTGCAAACTGGAAGCAATGGTCTCCGTGCATCGCGATCACAAGCTCCGGGTTAGTCCTCTTTATGAGGCGCCACAAATCACTCCTACTCGCATGTGCGCTCAAATCCACCTGTTCTACGAAATAGTTCATCTTTTTCTCACGGCCATCCTTGAGTATGCACCCCTTATTGGCAAGCCTCCACCCATTCGTCCCCTCCGCACAATAACCTGTTAACGTAACCGATGAATTGGGCGGCAGGTGGTCAAGATACCAGAGCGCATTGCCCCCGCTCAGCATTCCAGCAGGCGATATTATGATGCTCTGCCCTTTCACAGCCCTCTGTCTCATGTACGGCTTTCTAACTATGATTGCGTTATGCACACTCTCGTGCAGCGCCTCTGCATCCTTGATGTACTCCGGGAACCGCAGGTATATATCAGTGGCTTTTATAGCCATCCCGTCTAGGTAGATGTCCACACCCTCAAACTTATCATAGAGTATGGCCAACAGCTCCTGTGCACGCCCCACAGCAAACGCCGGTACAAGCGCACAGCCACCCCTCTCGAGCGCCTTTTCAATGTTTTTCAACAGTTTTCTCTCCTCTCCTTTTCTGTCAGGATGTTCCCTGTCCGCATATGTTGATTCGGTTATGAGGATGTCAATATCCTCGGCAAATGACGCACCTTTATGCATCCGCGTATCGCTCAGGTTGAAATCACCTGTATATATTACACTGCGCCCCTCAATGCCAAGCTCGCATATTGCCGCACCCAGTATGTGGCCCGCATCGTGCAGTGTAAGAGTATGCCCGCTTTTCATTTTTATCTCGTTATTGTACTCAACTGCCTCAAAATTATTCATCGCCCTCTCAAAACTCTCTACAGTGTATGGGTTCTCGAACCCGTTGAGTTCCTGCACTTTCATCGCATCTGCAATCAACAGCTCTGCAAGCGCGGCGGTAGGCGGCGTCCCATACCACGGCACGATCTCCCTCTCATAGACCATTGGCAGGAAGCCTACATGGTCCAAGTGTGCGTGTGAAATCACCACATCATTGATTTTCTTGTAGGGCACGAGGGGATACTCGGCAGGCCCGCCCTCATATATCTTTATGCCATAGTCGACCATAGTGTGCCTGCCAGCACTCTCAATAAGGACTGCACTCCTTCCAACCTCCCCCGCTCCACCTAAGAATGTAAGCTTCATGTGTTATGCACCAAGAATGTTTTTCAAACAAGTAATTTAAATGAGACGTGCTTGCGCGGCGATTGTTCAATTTCATATTTGTGCTATCTTTTTTGTGATCGCTTCAACCACCACATTTTCAAGGCCTTTCGTGAACCTGATGGCCGCCGCGCCGGGATGGCCGCCCCCCGAGATGATGATGTTTCCATACTCGCGTTTTATCTCCTGTATTATGTTATTTGCGTTAAACCCCTTCTCCCGCGCAGATGCAGTGGCGCGGAGGGATGCAGAATCGCTCCCGTAGCCAACAGTCACAATCATCTCATCCTTTCCCTTGCTGAAATGGTCATGAACCATCCCTACCACCTTGCCCATCGGCGGGAACTCACCAGGCACCACAACCTTCTGAGTATTGACTATCACGAGTGTTATGCCATTCTCAAGCCTCCGCACCCTTGCCACCCTGCACGCAGTCCCGGTTGCATTATCAACCTTCTCTTTTGCCTCTAGGTATATTGAGTAGAGCATGTGGCTGTCGCGTGCTATCTCATCTATCATCCGCATGCTATACTTCTGCCGTTTCATCGATGATGCAAAATAATCAAATGCGAGCCCGAGTTTTGGCACATCATTATCTACCTCAAGAGGGAGCGAGCTCTTATCGCAGTAGAGCGATACCTTCCAGAGGTTCGTATAGTCTGCATTGCACGCGCGTCTTGCAACCTCATAGCACAAGTACCCTGCGGTGTAATTATAGTCCAGGCCGTACCACACAGGCGTTACAACAATCTCATCCGTAGGCTTCCTCTCGCTCAGGTGATGGTCTATTATTGATATTGAGAGTGCCCCTCCCCTCAGCACAGCCAAGCCGTCCTCACTCTCATTATTATTTGCAAAATCAATGAATATGAAGTGCGCCGAAGGATGGCGCATAAGGTCTTTTTGTGCATCCTCCGCCAAATATACGGGGCTCGCTCCAATCTCAAACACTGCATCGCGGCCAAGGCACTTGAACATCCTGTAGAGGATGAGCGCACCACTCATACCGTCTGCATCACCATCATACTTGACCACTATCTTGCGTCCATCAGATGCAATCCGCTTGAAATGGTCCGCCAGCCTTTCCACTGGCACCCTCAGCTTTTCGGCTTGCTGGAACACAAAATCAATCCTTTCATTATAACTCTCATCCATCCAAAAACCCAGCCATCCTAAAATACAGTTGTCTTCCCGTACACAATCCTCTCCGTGATCTCTGTTATATTCTCCATCCAGCCCTCAACCACATAATTAAGCTTGGGCCTGACATCCTCGAGGTTGTACCCCTTTGAAAGCACCACCTCAAGGTCTGCATTCATCGGTTTGTTAATGGGCACGCCTATCTGCGATACGATCGTGAATGTGGCGCTATCTACAAAATCAAACTGCTCCACAATATCCCTCGTCAACTCATTCGCGAGCACGTTGTATATCTTGCCCACATGGCTGACGGGGTTCTTGCCAGCCGCAGCCTCGAGCGACATCTTTCTGTATGGAGTTATGAGGCCGTTCGCCCTGTTTCCCCTACCCACCTCGCCGTCATCCCCCATCTCCATACTCAATCCCGTCTTGGTTATGTATACAGAGCCGCTCTTGTAATCATCACCCGTGTTTATGAACAACTCAAACTCATCATCATACATCCTTGATATGAACTTTTTTATGTCCTCAAACACACCCTCTTTTTTCTCTATATAATCCTTGAGGCTCTCAACATGCTTTGAGACAAATGCGGCCGCAACAGCAACCTTGAGCTTAGTACCCTCTCTAAGCCCCATCACCTTTATGTCCTCGCCCACGTAAGGGTGCTCGTCCTTATACCTCTTTGAGTTGAGGTATCTCTCCGTCTCGAGTACAACACTCTCGAGTGGCGTGTATGGCGCGAACCCCGTCCCAAAACTCGTATCATTCGCGAGCGGTACCTCCCCCTTATTCTTGAATATGCTCACGAGGTCTGCCGACCCCTTTCTTATCCTTGGAAACAACACCACGTGCCTGTCCACATCAAGATGCCTGCAGTTCTCCATCAGGTATTTGCGTGCAGACTCCATTGCAATGCCCTCAACATTCATTGCCTTCCCCTCAACCTCATGGACGGCCCTTCCAGCAAGGTATATCTCGGTGGGCTTCTCGACCACACCACCGCCAAACTCCACCTTTGCCTCTCCGCCAACTATCAGCCCCTTATCCACGTTGTGGTGCATGATCACGCCAAACTCATCAAGGTATTTTTTGCTGAGCTCCCTGCTTATCTCCTCCATTATCCCGTCTATTAGGGAATCGGGGTGGCCAATCCCTTTGCGCTCAACAAGCTCAATGTAATTGTCTTGGACACTCTTTCCTATTCTGTAGTGTACGTTTGCCATGATAAATCACATTAGAAAATCCACAATGCAAAACTGCGCCATATGAAATTCAGCGCCTTATTCCACCACTGGTTTCTCTGCTTGATTACCTCGAGCAGCTCCTTGAACTGCTGTTGTTCTTCAGGCCCAAGCTTGCTCTCCTTCTCGCGTACGTGCTTCTTACCGTCTATGATCTCAACCTCTTTCTGCTTGCCTATCTCCTTATTCGCAGCAGCATACCAAGGTGGCAGTGTTGATTTTGTCTTCTTTATGGTGGTGAGGATATCCTTCATTAGGACTGGTCTCTCCTTACCTGTTGTGAACGCTTCCTTCCACGGGATTGCGGCGGCATCATCGCAGATTGCTTTTATATCCGCCGCGGAATACCCGGCGGTGGCCCTCCCGAGCCGTCCATACGCAATTCCCTTGCCGAGCGGCCTCTTGGAAAGATAAATCTTGAACAACTCTGCACGCGACCTGCCGTCCGGCTCCGGTATATACACCATCTTGCTAAACCTGCCCGACCTCCTCAATGCAGTGTCAACACCCCAAGGCGCGTTCGTTGCACCTATCACCAGCACGTTCTCGTTATGCGCCTCAACACCGTCCATCTCATAGAGCAGCTGGTTGATGGCAGAACGCGATGCGCTTTGGTCCATCTTCTCCCTGCGCCCACCCAATGCCTCCAGCTCATCAATGAATAGGATTGACGGCGAGCTCTTGCGTGCCGTCTCAAACACCTTATGGATGTTCTTCTCCGTATTGCCCACGTACATATCAAGCAGGTCGCTCAGCTTTGCGTTAATGAATGCAACACCACTCTCACCAGCTGCGGCTTTTACGATGAATGTCTTGCCACAGCCGGGCGGGCCGTAGAGTAGCACGCCGCCACCACCCAGCTTGCCGTACTTGCGTGCGAGTTCGGGGTTCTGCAATGGCCTCACGATATAATCTAGGAATGATTCCTTTACCTTTTTCATGCCCGCTACGTCTTTGAAGGTCACGCTCGGCCGTGTCACGAGCTTGACAGAATCAGTCTTTGTACCCTCCCCGCCCTCGCCGCTTTCCTTCTTGTTTTTCACTGCTTCAAGATGCGTTGATGCCTCCTCAAGGTCCGGGTTGAGGTCGAGTGCTTTCTGGTAATTCTCAATCGCCTTATCGCTGTTCTCAAGATACTCATACGCAAGGCCGCGTACGTAGTATGCCTCTGCAAAGTCGGGGTCGAGCTCAATCACCTTGCTGAAATCCTCCACAGCCTTGTCATAATCCTCGAGTACTGCATACGCCAGTCCCCTGTTATAGTATGCTTTCAGATAACTCTCATTGAGCATTACGGCCTTGTCATAATCTATGATGGCCTTGTCATACTCCTGTTTTCTGTAGTGTGCATCCCCTCTATTGTTGTATATCACGGGGTTGCTGGGGTCGAGTTCTGCCGCTTTTGTATAATCCTTTATGGCCTTGTCATATTCCTTTTTGTTGTAGTAGCACAGCCCGCGGTTAAAATACGCTTCCGGGAAGCTGGGGTTGAGTATGATTGCAGTGTTATAATTCTCAATAGCCTTGTCATAACCCCCCTTCTCGTAATAATCATTTCCCCGATAGTAGTATTCCTTTGGGTCACTTTCAGTGCCGACCATCCAAATCATTTCATATTTGAGGGTATATTTTTATTAATATATACGCACAATACATCAGAAATCATAAAATTTAGTGGTGAGAGAAAGTGATAACACTTGCACTGCATGTAGATTACATAAAGGTCAGGCCGGTTGAGAAGGCCATAGAGAATGCCGAAGAATTGACTGCCGAGTTGAAGGCAGTTGATGTGCGGGAGGCGCTTGTTGCATTCCTTGCCGCGGAGGAGGGTGATAGTGAAGAGGCTGCGAATGAGATTGTGCGGCAGGTGGAGGAGCATGCACGGAACGTAAAGGCGGAGCGCATTGTTGTATATCCATACGTTCATCTGACGGACCGGCCAGCCAACCCATCGCTTGCATTCACACTCACCAAGAAAGTTGCGGAGAAGCTTAATGAGGATGGGTTTGAAACTGTGAGGGCGCCGTTCGGCTGGTACAAATCGTTTGAGCTTAAGGTGAAGGGCCATCCCCTCAGCGAATTGTCAAAACGCGTGAGCGGGAAGGAGGCAGAAGTCGTATCCCAGTCAATCGTGCAGGAGGCGCAGACGAAGAGCGAGTTCTTCATACTGCAGCCGGATGGCAGGCTTATTCCCGTAAAGGATTTTGATTTCTCAAAACACCGCAATCTTGAGGTGTTTGCCAACTATGAGATAAAGAAGAGCAGGGTGTACGAACGCACCCCCGAGCACATCACACTCATGCGCGAGCATGAGATTGCACAGCCCGAGCCGGGGAGCGATGTCGGCAACCTGCGCTGGCTTCCCAAAGGCCGCCTGATGAAGAAGCTCATTGAGAGGTACATCACGGATATGTGTGTGGGCGAGGGTGCGGTCGAGGTGGAGACGCCGCTCATGTATGATTTTGCGCACCCAGCACTCGAGAAGTATCTGAATAGGTTCCCCGCGCGCCAGTACATAGTGATTTCAGACAAGGACAAGTTCTTCCTGCGTTTTGCCGCATGTTTCGGCCAGTTCTTGATTGCAAGCGATGCACAGATCTCATATCGCAACCTCCCATTACGGATATTTGAATTGACGCGTTACAGTTTCAGGAGGGAGAAGAGTGGTGAGGTGGCGGGCCTCCGTCGTCTGCGTGCATTCACGATGCCTGATATGCACACCCTCACACCTGACCTTGATACTGCAAAGGAGGACTTTGCAAAGCAGTTTGGGATGAGCTATAAGTTCATGTCGGCTATTGAGTCCGAGTATGAGGTCGCATTCAGGATACTCAAAGAGTGGTATGAGCAAAACAAGGAATGGTATGCGGAGTTTGCCAAAAAGGTTGGCAGGCCCATGCTGATTGAGATGTTTGATAAGCGCTATGCATACTTCATCACCAAGTTCGAGTTTAATGTGGTCGACTCACTGCAAAAGTGCACTGCACTCTCAACAGTGCAGATAGATGTTGAGAATGCAGAGCGTTTCAACATAAACTATGTTGATAGGGACGGCACAAAGAAGAGGCCGTACATCCTTCATGCGAGCATAAGCGGTGCTGTCGAGCGTGACATCTATGCAATACTGGAGAAGCAGGGGATGATAAGGACGAATGGCGGTGTGCCGCAGTACCCGCTCTGGCTTGCGCCCACACAGGTGCGTATAATCCCAGTCTCCGAAGATCAATTGGATTATGCGCGTGCGCTGTTACATAGTTGCAAGGGGAAGGTGCGCGCGGACCTTGACGACAGGAATGAGAGCCTCAGCAAACGCATTCGTGAGGCTGAGAAGGAGTGGTGCTCTTATATCGCCGTTGTGGGAAAGGAGGAGCAGGCAAATGGGATTGTAACAGTGAGGAAAAGGGGAAATAAGGAGCAGTTTAAGATGAGTTTGGAAGAGCTTATAACAGAAATCACAGAGAAAACTGCCGGCTTCCCGTTCGAAGAACTCTCACTCCCAAAGGAGATAAGCAGGAGGTTTGCGTTCATATAGTGCAGAGTGGGATTGGAGTGAGGGTGTGCGGCAGGGGGTTTATCATCTCCCCGTTGTTTCTTGTTTTTCTTCCGTTCTTATATTTCTTTGGGCCATATAAAAAGAGAAGGAAGGTCTTATTGGGCGGCAGGCAAAAGGCCATTAATGCGTATGTCGCTGATAATTTCTTCGCGCGTGCAATCGGATATATGTTTCGAGACCCTCGAGATGTCAAAAAGGATGAGGGGATGCTGTTTGTTTTCAGCGAGCCGCGTACCGTCTCGTTCTGGATGCTCGATGTTCACTTCCCAGTAAAGGTTGTATCGCTTGATTATAATGAATCAATCATCATGCGCCCCCATACCCTTGCGATACACCCGCTCAGGGGAAGGCTGTTCCTAGAACAAAAATACACTAATGCAAAAAAGTAGAAAAGGAGTAAAAAGAGAAAAGTCAAGCCTCAGCCACCCATTGGGGCTTGCATGCCCTGAATCAGATTTATGTCACATACCTTGCCACTAGTTGCAAACTTCTCATCACCAAACACGGCTGGGTTGCACGTAACCTTCACATCTGACGAGTATGTTAAAGT
>DYJQ01000001.1:42809-43952 GCA_020723045.1 Candidatus Micrarchaeum sp. | reverse complement strand
GCCTACAATTTGTCGCCAAGGGCGACAATTCCGCCCCCTTATGAACACATGGAAAACAGCCTACTTTGCAGCTGTACCGGCTCCTCCGCCCTTACCGCCCTTGCCCTTCTTCTTCATTCTTAAATGCGTGTAGCCGCACTTTCTGCACCTGGTTGCACCCTTGGGATTCCTTGCCTTACACTTCTGGCACACCATAACATTCAGTATGTGGGCTTCCGCCTCGGGAAACTTTGCCATTGAATATCACCATTAAGTGGTGTTATTGGATTAATGATATTTTATAAATATGAGTGATGGATAATAAACAATGTTGAGAGCGATTGCGAAGCTCATACGTGTAGAACACTCCGTAATGCTTGTGCTTGGAGTGATTACTGTAATCCTGCTTCTAGACCTGCAATTCACGCCCATGCAATTCGTTTTTCTCTCGCTATGTCCATTCCTCATCTCAGCAGGCGCATTTGCATTAAACGACTACTTCGATGTCGAGAGTGATAGGAAGAATAAGAAGGATAGGCCCATCGTAAAAGGCGAAATCACAAAGGAAGGGGCGCTGTGGCTGAGTATGGTGTGCTTTGCGCTCGGTGTGCTTGCCACACTCCCTCTCGGCCCCTACCCATTAGTTATCGCACTCATATTCACGCTCCTCTCAATCGCATATAACTGGAAGCTCAAGGATGTTGCAATCGTGGGCAATGCAATAATTGCATCATCAATGGCCATCGTATTCATGTTCACTAGTATTGCGCTTACCGGCACTATCCCACGGCTTATCATCCTCATCTCAGCAACATCATTTTTATCCGGTCTGGGAAGGGAGATACAGAAGACGGTGCAGGATGTTGAAGGCGATGTGACGGCTAGGAAATCCAAGACACTGCCGGTGATAATAGGAAAGCCAAACTCCCTTCACCTTGCACTCATGCTCACAGGACTTGCATCTATACTTGCACTCTACCTATACGTTGATGTGCCTCCACTCAAGAACAATATACTCTATATCATCCCTGCGGTATTATCAATATGGCTGCTCACGTACTCATCCTACCTGTTTTACGGCGATAAAAAAAGCGCGGAATTGGGAAGAAAACTCTCGCTCTATGCATTGATGCTGGGCATCTTGGCATACCTGATGGGCGGGAT
>DYJQ01000001.1:35723-42709 GCA_020723045.1 Candidatus Micrarchaeum sp. | reverse complement strand
ATTTCGGGTCCTGACATAACCATTATGACAAGGTATATAAATTATGGATACCAAAGTATACCCATGTATACCACGGTTAAGATTTCAGAAAAGCTGAAGAAGCGGCTCGAAAACATGAAGATGACAAAAGATGAGAGCTATGAGAATGTGATCGAAGACCTCATAGAAGACCACTTAGAGATAAACCCTGAATTCAGGAAATCAATTGAAATTGCAGAAAAGGAGATGAAACGGGGAAAACGTACATCACTCGAGCAGATAAAGAAGGGGCTGGGGATATGAATGTATGATATCTGGCTCTCCGACCATGCCAAAAAAGACCTCAAGTCGCTGGATAAGAATATGCAAATACGCATAGTCTCAGTTCTTGCAAGGATAAGGATAAGACCGTACAGGTACGTGCGCAGGCTGGCTGATATGGAAGGAAGATTCAGGATAAGGGTCGGCGATTATAGGATAATATCGACAATAGATGATTCAAAGAATGAGATTAACATCTTGAGAATAGGCCATCATAGGGAGAATGTATACAAAAGATAATTTTACAAAAATTGTGCAAGAGAGGACTGCTTCTTGGTTTCATCCTCAAATATTGAAGAGATTTCCTTCTCAACCTGCTCCAGCCTCTGCATTGTGTAGGGGGACAGATGGTATTTCTCAACTACCTCCTTGGCCAGCTTAATGTACTTTTCTATACCGCCCTTATTAATCGTAAGCAGGAGCTTGCCGTTGCACTTCTCGCACCTGCCGGATAGCGGCACACGGCGATAAGAATTGTTGCAATTCCCACAGCGGAATGCTTGGCGCGAGAATGCCCTCAAGTTCCCGTAAATATCCGGGATGAAATGGGATGAGAGCAACTTATCCGCGGCATCTTGCGCATCAACCGCCCTGATTTTCGAATAGAGCGAGAATTGTTTATCAAGCTTCTCCTTCATCGTCTTCAATTGGACATATTCGGAATATACTGGAGAATCATTGATATCCGAGACCTCATGCGTATAGTGCAAATCATAATTGACACGTGAAGTATTCAAACGGCTCTCCACCAATTCCAATTTGACAGCACTCGGCATCTTATACTCATCGGCAGCCTTGTAGAAGTCAAGGCCGTAAGACTTGACAAGCTCCATGGCGTGCACCTCATCATCAACCTCTGACGGGTCGACTATGGTGGTCATAACCAAAGGCGCATCCATCGTGGAGCCACGCGTCTCTGGAAGGTACAGCCTCGAGAAATTAAGGAATGCATCCATCAGGAGCATTACCGCATCCTCATCCCCGTCGCAGTTAAAGCATACCGAATTGGAGGCAATGAGATTATGATTATTATCAACAGTGAGAGAATAGGTGTAGGGGTTATTTGAGTTTAGATAATCTTTCTTTACTATAGGGTCAATAAACACATCTCCTGAAACCTCTCTTGAAGAGACTCTGCCCTTTCCCTTCCATCCCGCAAGTAATCCCTCCGCCTTCTCCTGCTTGTGGCTCGCAAAACCTATTTCAGTAATGAATTTGGCCGCATCCTCTCCATACATTCTTATCTTATATGAGATTAGGCGTTTTGGCTTCTTGCCGTAGAAGTCCAGTATCTGTCTACTCTTTATCATGCGGTCCGACTTGGCAATACCGTGTTTTATGCCGAACCTTGCCAGCAAGAAGGATACTTCATCAATGAGCTTCTTATTGACACTCGTGCAGCTGACCTCTACTGAATTGGCCTTTGAAACTGAACCGTCACCAGTAAAGTAGCCTGCAAGGAACTGCGCGACAAGCGGTTTGGGCGAGGAATAGACAAATGAGGGCACGTTTTTAGTGTATGCACCCTCACCTATCTTGAGATGGTCTACAAAGAGTGAATAGAGTATGCGTGAGGATATGACTATTGAGTTGCCCTGTACACTTGGGGTTACATTAAACACTTTCTTTATCTTGGAAACTATGAGATTGCGGATGGACGGGTTGCAGGCTGTGAAACACACTTGGTAGTTGCCCTTATCATGCTTCCTTGCATAGCCCTCTGCTATATAGAAGCCAAGCAGAAACAGCAGATCCTCATCGATTGCAACCATCCTTTGAAGAGTAACCGTGTCGCGTTTTGCAGAGATGAGTGCATCCTTGGGCACATTAATGCCCAGCTTATTCAATACATCAACTGGAACAGATTTGCTGTAAACATAATCGGTAAATGTCTTGTAGCTTATGCCCAGCGATTTAACCTTATCGTAGTAATGCTGCCCAATAAAGAAATCGCCCTTTACTGAAATGTCGGGAATTGATATGGAGAGCAAATCTATGGGCTCTGGCTTCTTTACTGGGATTTCAATAGTGGCGGGGACAAACATGTGCGGCGTTTCAAAAGCCGGTGCCTTCTCCATACCAGAGCCATTGAGCTTTGGGAGCGGATGGTCGCCTGTAACCACAATCTCCCTGCCTGAATGGGAAATCAGGTGGACCATATGCTCTTGTGGGATATGCCTTGAGAATGATGACACTTTAGAGAGCTCAAACCTCATCGTGTCTTTATTAAGGGCTAGTGTATAGTACTTTGAGCCATTTGAGAACTCATTGCCAAACGCATCCCTCTCTGAGTTTACAGCCAGTTCCTCATTCACTATTTCTGATAACTTCCTGAAAGACCATTCCTTACCATCAAAGAGAGGAATGTTCTCCTCACCGCTAAAACAGTTCCTCCTTCTCGCACATATTACGTATGGATGTGATAACCCCACACGGCCATTAATGAAGCCTATAACCCTCCCGAGGACACCTGCGGATGTGTGTGGCGAAAGCGTTATGACAAGATGGCCTAAAATATCATCCTTAGTCTTTGCACCGTAGAATGGTTTCATGCCGTAGAAATAAATCAGCAGGTCATCAATGAAATGGGAGACGCGCAATAAAAAGTCAATGGCATTTTCACTTAGGATAACATCCTGTGGGAACATCTCCACCAATTGGCCATCATCAGTGAGTGGCTGGCCGTTAACATCATGCGTATAACCCAACTCCAGCAATTTCTCTATAGATGTGCCAATCTCACGCGGTTTGAAATGCGTCACGGGCACATCAGTAGAGTCGAACCTGCATGTGCCATCCTTAAACACATACACGTTATTCTTGGCGCGCAACAGCCCCTTCTCGAGCGGTTCTGGGATCTTCGTGCTGTTCGAGAGCCCGCGGATGGACCTGAACCCCTGTGGTGTGAACTCACACCTCTTGCATGCCTTCTCGTATAATTCCTTAAGGTTTATGGGGCGCTCGCTATGCCTTAATTGGGTGACGTCATAGAATATCTTAGAGCCGCACGATGGGCACACAGGAGAGAATGATGTAGCACCGCATTGTGAGCATTTCAATTCAACCAAGTCGGCATTCAATCTATCTGCGTACTGGCTTTTTATTGCTGAGAGGACACTCCTGTCCTTGCCGCCCAGCATGCCTATGGGGAAGAGACAGTTCACAGAGCCATCCATCATCCTCTCCGCCGCCTTTTCTGGACGGCCCATCCGTGTACCTATATAATAGGTTGATTTGCGGCGTATCTCTATGCCCGATGATTTCGTAAGTAGAGAGCATACTGTATCCGCATCAGATGCAGAGGCGAGTACTGAATCAATCTTAGTGCGCACAATCCTATTCTCATCATCCAGCATACCCAGCGAATGTAGGAGCGAGTAGGCTGGGGTGGACGCGAGAATAATATTTCCCTCACGCACGGTATGCACTACACCAAGTGATTCTAGTATGGATTTTGTAGTGGGTTCATTGAGGATGGAGAGCGATTTAATATCGAACCAGTCCAATTCGAGAGATGATTTTGAGAGTGCATCGATAAGTGCCTTCAGCTCATCAATCGATATATCACTCCAAAAGAACAGATACTCGGGATAAAGCGGGAGCGAGTGTTTCCTGCTTATGTCAAATGCCTCCTTTACACTCTTGGGCCGTTCATTAATGCCTTTCTCCTTTGCAATGAGGTCCCATATCTCCTCAACGAATGGTGATGGAACGAGCGGATGGTTAGATTTTAGGAAATCGTTGTATGAGATGAGCATGTCCCCGAGAAAGATGATTTTATCTACATCATCTAGCAGTTCCTTGGCGCGTACAGAGGATTCAACGTATACCACATCGCCGTTCTTCAACCTCACAATTGGGCCCATGATAGAGTCGCAGGGGGTTACCACAGTGCCCTTGCCGGGACGCTCCACCTTAAACTGCGTCCCCAGAGCTGGGAAATTATCGAGCAAGACCATAGTGGCTGGGTGGATTGCCTTTGCGGCTATGCCCGTGAATCGTGTACGGCCGTACCTCATCCTAAAACCGCCTTTGGCGGATGGGTATGAGAAGACGGGACGGCCCGCAACAAGCCCTTCCAAAAAAGTGTCGTTGGGTTTTATCTCAACCTTATCCTCGCTCTTCTTCTCCTTTATCAATTTCTCGAGCCAGTCCCAGTTAAGGCCGTATTTCTTGGCGTACTTGTACACCTTGCGCGCCTTCTGTGCTATCCCCTCACAGCTTACGAGCGCAACACCCCCACGCACCCTATTCGTGCCCATACGTATTAGGTTGCGGTGGACGCTTACTTCAACATCTTCTGTAGGGTCGCCCGCAATGCATACCTTGCAGTTCTTGAATACCCATCTTATATCTGAATCTGAAGGCCTGTACTGCAAATGCGCGCAATACATGTCATAGAGGTTTATCTCCTCAACATACCTCTCCGCCTCATCATCAGTTGCATGAAACTCCCCAATACCTGCAAACTGGCGTATGTAATCTCCTAAAAGAACTGTAAGCGCGGCTGCGGTGCCACCCGCAGAACGGATAGGCCCGGAGAAATATATCGCAAGGTATGTGGAATTGACATCCTTCTCAATCTTCACCGCTGAAATGCCCTCAGTGGGCGCGACGAGTACGCCTTCAGTGAGTACCGCAACACCCGTGCGGATTGCCTGTTCAATCCTCCCCCCCAAATCCTTGCCAGTAGCAAATGATCCGTCAACAATACGTTTCGCAACCTCAAACGCCACCTCATCCCTTGATTTCTTCTGTGCAACCAACTCGCGGATTAACTCCTTAATACCTGGAGGCCCCACAAGCCCTTCAACACGGCCTGCAACATCAGGCGCAAGGGTAATCTCGACTTCATTCACAAAATCGGTGCCTTTTCGACGCGCATCATTCGCAATCGAGAGCGATAATTTTAGGTCTGACTCGAGCCTCGTGAAGTACGATTTTAATTCATCATCTCTGTAGTGGATGCTCATGCCTCTACTACCTCATATTGTCATATTGAAATCTATCAACTTCAGTGTGCCGCCCTTCATGTTGTACACGGGCATAAGGCAGGGGGATGGGATGTGGCCCATCATCTTCTGGTAATCCGTAGTGTTCTGCCATGTCCCCGAATTTATTACCGACACGTTGCGATACTCGGTATAGCCGTTCTTGTGTACGTGGCCCATATGCAGTATATCTGGGACCTCATCAACCACCATGAAATCATCATGCTCGGGGATTATATGGTTGGCGCCGTAAATGGGGCTCAGGTGTCTTCTCTTAAGATACTCAACCATCACTTTCTCAGGCTCTGCATATGAAAGCCCAGAAACATTGGCAATCATCGAATCGATCGAGGTACCGTGGTACATAAGCGTGTTCAACCCCTCAATCTTGAACCATGACGGACTGCTTCCGAAATGGAATTTTCTGCTGGAGCCATTCACGAACTCTTTCGGCAGGGATGGTTGCGGGTCTCCTCTCCGTACTGCATCATGATTCCCCGGGATTAGAAACACGTCAATATAATCTGGGATGCGGTCGAGAAGCGCAAAGAATGCCTTATACTGGTCGTAAATGTCAAGGATGGTAAGCTCCGATTCCTGGTTTGGGTAGACGCCTATCCCATCCACCAGATCGCCTGCTATGCATATGTATTTTATGGATGAAACAATCTCACGCTCGCGCTCGCTGTCACATGCGCCATTGAGCCAATCGAGCATCTTGATGAAGTTTTTCTCCATAAAGAACTTGCTGCCTACGTGTACGTCTGAGAGGAATGCAATTGAGAGGTCCTCATCAATATACTTCTTCTGCTTGTTAAGTGGAACTTCTGGCCATGAGATCGCATCAACATAGAAAAATGGATCCTTGTATGCACCATCAAACGCGAGCACCTCATCAGTTATTGCGGATGCGGCAACCGACATAAGCTCCTTGTTCCTATTGCCTATGAATGCCTTTACCACACCGTGCTCATCCTCAACCTCTAGTATGAGATGGCCGTTCTTGGTGAGTGTCTTGGTGCGCACCATCCCTATAAACCTGCACCTCTCGCCATTCTTCATGCCGTTGTAGTTTACAACGGGGTTTTGTGATGGCTGCAATTTCATAATTGATGAGATTTTGCGGTAGCGGTCGCGAAAGAGCGAAATGAAATCATCAACTGTGCCAGTGCACGTGGATTTACCGCTCACATCCCTATCAGCTATGTGCTCAATCTTACTGGAAAACTCGGATGCGAGTGCACGGAATATTGGCCGTTGTATATTTACAGAAGGCTCTGCGGGAGGCTCAGTCACCGGTTCCGCTTTTTTGGGCTCTCCTGCTGTTTCTGGCTTTTTGGATTCGAGTACTAGTTCTGTTTTTGGCTGTTCGAGTTGCTGGGCGGGCTTTGCAAGGCTGGAGGTATAATTTTCAATAAGGGATTTTGAGATGATAAAAGCATCCTGTGCTTTTGCATATGCAATCAGGCCGTCAATCTTAATGTCATTAGAGAGGATGAGCGTTTCCACTCCAGCCTCCACAAGAAAGCCCTCATCTATGAATCTCTGGAACATGATACCCCCCTTACAACACCGCAACATCCTTGCATGCCAACGAACTGCACAGTATTTCCAACTTGCTTATCTCACACGTGCACACTACACCGCAACATCCTTGCATGCCAACGAACTGCACAGTATTTCCAACTTGCTTAT
>DYJQ01000001.1:34320-35623 GCA_020723045.1 Candidatus Micrarchaeum sp. | reverse complement strand
ACACCGCAACATCCTTGCATGCCAACGAACTGCACAGTATTTCCAACTTGCTTATCTCACACGTGCACACTACACCGCAACATCCTTGCATGCCAACGAATTACACACTAATCCTGAGGCATGGCACGGAAGTGATGTGCAAAAGCACTAGCGCAACCTACTCGCCCTTTATCGTCTCAAGCGAGCTTACTATGTTCCATACCTGCGTACGCGCATGCATCGGCAGGTTGATGTCTTCGCCAACATTCTCAAGGGTGTAGATTGCCGAACTCGCGCGGAAAACTGGGTCGCCAGGTGTTGCGAGCTTCATCTTCGCATCACTCAGCGATTTCTTGACATTCTTAGGTATGGTGTTGTCATCCATCAGGCTATCAATGAACTGTATAACCTCGGATATCTTCTTCTCGTTTTCATTAGATTTTTTTGCCATCGCGTGGCACCCCACCCGATTATACATCAGGCCAAATATGTGAAGGTTAAGGACAAAAGATTTTTTATAGTTTGTTCATGTGCAAAGTCTTGTGTGCATACTTCAACTACATCGGCCGAAAATTGGATGTGCGCCCATCTGGAGCATGCCTGAAACGTGCGAGTTGTCATAGGTAAATTCAATGCTGTAGTCAAATATATCCCCGCTCTTTGCACACCCATCTATAAGATGCAGTGTAATCTTCCTGGATTGGCCGGGGCTGAATTGCACCCTCTCAATATTTAAAGCAAGGCCATCTACATATGCTTGCGTGAGCACTATTGTATCATTCCTCTTGTTTGTGAGTGTGAGCGTGAGCGTCTTATCAACCGCCTTGTAGTCTGTTATAGCAAATGGCTGTGCCATATTCCAATAGTTCCTGCATTCGGTCTCACGCGCGTCCAGCGTATTGCCAACGAACATGCTCACAGGACCGAACACTGCACAGCCCACACACTCATTGGTTCCGTCGCTTATGCTCATACGCGGGAGAAGTTCAGTTATAATGAAATATGAAAATAGAATGAGTACAAGTGCGAGTATAATGAATATCGCATAGCCTCCAACTTTTTGGCCTGACATCATATTATATTATTATGAGCGGCCACGTTTATATTTCTGCGCTGGGTTATTGCTACAGAAAAATAACACTAGACCAATGCACAAAACAAAAGAACGAGAAATAAAAAGCGAGAGCGGGCCCGATGGGATTTTTGGGTAGCAGAGGGTTTCTTTTCTCCCTATCGTCTTTTCTTTTCAAAAAGAAAAGATGCTTGAACCCACGACCCTCAGCTTGCTTTTTCTGACGCGTTAACTGGCGCCTTTCTTTTACGA
>DYJQ01000001.1:7986-34220 GCA_020723045.1 Candidatus Micrarchaeum sp. | reverse complement strand
AGTTTTCTTACGAGGTTCTTTAGGCATCCCTAAAGAAACTCTTAGAAGGCTGCCGCTCTGTCCAGGCTGAGCTACGGGCCCGTGAGTAATTTATCACACACTAAGTTTTTAATATATCAGATTTCATATTAGCCCATGCTCTCATTCTACTTGATTGGATTGATGGTCGCAATCTTCTTCATGCAGATGATCCCGGGCGTGACAGAAGCCCTCATATTTGACCCTTTGCTTGCATTATCACAACCCTGGAGGTTCCTGACTTCAATGTTCGTGCATGAGGGTGTGGAGCACCTCTTCTTTAACATGCTCGCTATGCTCATGTTCGCGCCAATACTTGAGAGAAGAATCGGTGCTATTAAGCTCCTACTAGTATTCATTGCGGCTGGCATAATCGGTTCGGTATTATATTATGCGACAATAGTAACTGGATTTGCACCACCAGTACCGGCACTGGGTGCGAGTGGCGGGATCTACGGAATACTGGGCGCGATGACTGTACTCACACCCAACCTCGTAGTTTACGTTATGTTTTTCCCAATGAGAATGCGTGAAGCAGCGGCAGTGTGGATCATACTTGAGCTGCTGGGTACGTTCAACCCATATTCAGGTATTGCAAGTGCCGCACACCTTGGCGGTCTCATATTTGGCATATTATATGCAAGGCACATGCCGAGTGATAATGAAGAGAATATTGTATTTTATAAATAGTTCTGCTAAAAATTAAAGCGGTGAACGTAATATGGTACAGGTTGCAGTGCTGGTAAGAATAACCCCTGAGGACCCGGATAAGGTCGATGAGCTCATTGCAAGTATAAAGGCGGGGTTCAAGCCAATTGAGATTGGTACAGAGGATATAGGGTTCGGAATCAAGGCTGTGCGCGCGCTATTCTATGTAGATGAGGCTGAAGGCAGTACGGTGCTTGAGGAGAGGCTGCAAAAGATTCCGAACGTGAGCAATGTTGACGTGATGAATGTTGACAGGCTTAGCTAGACAGAGTGGCGCATAATAAAATAATTCATTCTATTTTTACAAACCTCCTCCTGAAAAATTTTGCCATCTCCCTTGCGCGCTTTTTGCCAACCCCCTCAACCTCCATCAACTCCTGTTCTGTGGCCGCGAATAAACGCTGGAGTGTGCCAAATCTTTCAAGCAACTTCATCGCAATCTTCTCTCCTATGAAGGGGATGGATGATGCTGAATAGAGCACCTGCATGTTAGGATCGTTCGTCTTGATGGGCTTCTTTATGAGCACTGTACGTGATGACTCCAACTGCTCTTTCTTTGCGAGTGCACATATAAGTTCCGCACTGGCTGAGATGTCGCGAGTAAAGAACATTGAGATGTTGAAGTTGAGAATGAGTGAAGAGACCGCCGCCATGAGTGCATTCCTATTGATGCGGTCTGAAAATGATGGGCCCTCAATTACATAAACCACCCTTTCATATACCTGCGTAACGCGGAGCGCCTGGTCAAAGAGACGGCCGTCAATAATAGAGTTCTCAAAATCGGTACGGGTCTTGCGCTCAACCATCGCCCTATCAGAGACGATATAATCGCCGATGTCGAGCATCACCATCTTAGGGATGCAGCCCCTCTTTTTGATCTCCTCTATAAGGGCAGGCTCTTCTCGAGTGTCCACGTAAATGATTGGGGTGTCCGCCGGCCTTGCAAGGGCGCTAAAATCAAGCTGATATGTACGCCCCGGCCGGTCAGAATCAGATTGCTCCCGCATTGATTTCACGCATCATCTCCTCAATCTCTTCGAAACTTATACTGCAACCCGAAAACTTGAGGGTGTAAAGCGCGCTCTCGAGCGCCTTCTCCTTATACTCGCCAAATGTGTCAAAATAGCCGTACTTGTATGCCATCACTATGAGCTCAGAGCTCCGAATGATGTTTATGTGCTCTGCATAGCCAAGAAAGTGGTCCATCATCTTCTCATTAACAGTGACCTTCTTCCTGAACTCGTTCTCAAGATGCTGTTTCAGTTTGAGCGGCGCCTCAATCAACGTGCGCGTGGTGCGCTCGTCGATCAGGATATTTTTTATGCCCAATTGATATGAGAGGGCGAGCTGTGCCGCCTCGCCTGCATCAACAAGCCTGACGGGCCGACCCGCTGCGGAGAATATATTATTTGCGGTATTCATAATCTCATTCATATTTTGCCCAACATCTACATCGATTATCTTTATTGTTGAGCTTTTCTCAAAGTCCATGAGCCGGAGTGCGCGGAGTGCATGCTCTTTTTTCTGAACCGGATATTCAATCGACTCGAAACGTACCGTCTTAGGGTAGATGAAATCCCCATACATGTGCTGCCTCAAAAGCGTGAGTGAATCAAGCAGACAGGCCTCTGCAAGCGAGATGAGCGAGCTTGCATCGCATACGATAGAGTTCTTGTTTATCTCGGAATAATCGTTTGGCATCTTCCCACACCACTCTACACCATTAATCCCTGAATATGGGCTTCACACCCCTCAATCTCTCGCTCAAAGAGATGGTCTTTCCAAAGCGGTCTGATATGAGCGTCTTTCCTGAATACTTAAGTATGGCATCCTTAGGCGCACCCGAGAGGAATGCGGCATTACCGAGGGACATGCCCTGGGCGTACAACGTAGAGCCTACCTTAATGCGCCCCTCCTCTACCATCGAGCCCACGTAGCGCATGTCTCTCTTGTCAACACGGCCCAGCATCGTAAGAATCTTCTTCATATTCTTTGAGATGCCCTTCTTATCCATACTATCACACAAATTGATGCTCTCTTTGAGTATGGCCTCTATTGTGAATATGATATTCTTCCACTCCTTATACCTCCAAAACCTTGGCTTCTCTATCATCTTTGCAAGGACGATTGTAACGAGAGAGAGGTCGAGGTATAGAGGGTCCTGGTATATCATCAAGTCCTGTGTGAAGACGTTGTTAAGCTCCCTCAGACCCCTTATGCTCCTCGTCTTGACAGAGGAATAGAGCGTTGTGATGTTCTCCTTGAGTTTGGGGGGATTCATCGGCATAATGGGCACCACAATAGATTTATAAAGTTTGATGATGTAATGCTAGTGTCATGACAATGTCATGATTGTTTCAAGACAGTGTGATGATGCATGGAAGCAACGGAACAACAAAAAGGATTGGAGGAGAAAAAATATAAATGTGAGACAGCGACAGCTGATGAACTGCTCACAGAGAAAAACACCTCAAACCCCATGTTCATGGCACAGCTCATGGTCGCTCTGAAGGATGAGAGGGAGAGGACCAACAGCATGCTCGCAACAGTGATACGGAAGATGGAGTCGCTCGAGATGAAGGTTGAATCACTCGAAGCGGAGCTTGCAAAGGCCAAGAAGAAAGAAAAGAAAGAAATATTGCTCGGAGAGGTCGACTCTGAACTGCTCTCCTACATAAAGCAGAAGAGGATGGTAACAGCGGATGAGGTGCAGGCGCACTTCAACTATAAGGGCAAGAATGCAGCCAGCTCAAGGATGCATAAGCTGTATGCGATGGGCTTGCTCGACAAAAAGCAGGCTGGAAGAAAAGTGTATTACATAATGAAATAACACTCAACACACCTCCAAAGCGGTGGCGTGAGAAACGGAGTATATAGAGGGCTACATTTATCGGCGCGTCCCTCATCAAACACCCCCACATAAAAGGGGACGCGCCCCCCCTTATTTTTAGGATAATAAATATTGCGGTCCATATCAACTGCTATGTGCGAGTATTGCAGCAAGCTGAGCAGTGCAGCAACGTATTCTTCCAAGCTCAGCCAGTACATGCTCGAGGACATAGAACGGATGATGAAGACCGAGGATGCACTCCTCTTCTCACAAGCGGATTTTCCGTACATTGAACCGCTTCTGTACTTTGAGCCGCGGGTTGCACTCCCAAAACCCACAAGGTATTACCAAGGTATACGGATTGACGGGATGGAGATGAGGCAGGATTGGGCATCGGGTGCCATGCGCAGCATCGGGTTCAAAAACGGCAAGATAATACTGCTGGCAAAGGCAGTTACAAGGAAAATAGGCGAGGCAGAAAAGCTTGACCACTACTTTTTAGTGCAATTAGGCAAAGAGGAGCTGAAAATCTCGGAGAGGAATAATGAGATCACGATTGCGTTTGATGGGAATGTTGAAGGGATGAACATAAAGACACGGAAGATGGAGAGCCATACACTCACATTCTCGTTCACGCACGAGCACAACGAAAAGGCCATCCTACCTGATAGCAGGATTGCCGCGAGTGGTATATACGGCGGGACAAGCAGGGTGATGGGCAAGCAGGCTATTATGTCCAGGTTCGAGAATTACAGCATCACGGTGATGCACTTCGCGCCCCACCCCCTCTTATTATATTCATATAAGGAGCTGGGATTTGAGAGTGCAATGGAGTTCCAGAAGAAGGTTTATGACATACTCAAGATGCACCTTCTCTAAAGGGTATGTAAATAACTACTGTTTCTGAGTGGTCCCAGAACTGCCGGGCGGCTATTTACAGGGCAAAACCATTCCGGAGAAAAATGTGCGGGAGGCAATATCTCTATATCTATTTGTGTCCATAATTCCATAATTATGTGATTGCTATGCCACCGAGGACCGAGATTGATAAAGTTATCAGATGGTGCAGAAAGAAGAAGGCCACGGCCAGGACCACCCCTATAATAGAGATAAACCCATTCAGTGGGAAGTATGGGTGGATGCTGGCTCGGATAAAGATTGCAATCGACCTGCCATTGGATGATGCAACTCCGGATATGGCTGTGTATGACTCGCCCACTGATGCACTTTACATAAACGTGAGCGGCCAATGGATAAAGGTCGAGCCAGACGATATCTTTGAGGTTTAAGCAAGGGTTTTAAATATGGATTGAAGAGCATTTATAAAATCTGCCGTCTTAGAATTCTAACGTGAGAGCATACATCAGCAAGCTTAAATGCAGGAATTTCAAATCATTCAAAAAGGTAGATATAGGGTTCGTAAGAGGGTTCCAAGCACTATTTGGCCCAAACGGAAGCGGAAAGAGCAATGTGTGTGATAGCATACGTTTCGTACTGGGCGAGATGAAATTCTCGGCACTTCGTGCAAAGAAGATAAGCGACCTCATCAACCATGATGCTGATCATGCCGAAGTCACACTCGTTGTGGAGACCCCTGACGGTGAGATCACAGTACAGAGGAGGGTGAATAGAGAGGGCAAGAGCGGTTATAGGATGAATGGAAAGGCCGCCAGGAGAGGATCGGTCATAGAACTGCTCAAGAAGTATGATATTGAGAACGGCACACACAACGTCATCGGGCAGGGTGAAGTGCAGAGGATTGTGGAGATGGGCGCGGTCGAGAGGAGAAAGATAATAGATGAGATCGCGGGTGTAGCAGAGTTTGATGCCAAGAGGGATGAGGCACTCAAAGAGCTCGATACTGTGCAGAGAAGGATTGATGAGACAAAGCTTATTTTGAAGGAGAAGGAGGGGTTTTTGAAAGAGCTTGAAGGCGAAAAGGAGAAGGCGGTTGCATTCACAGAGCTCAAGCAAGCCGTTACCAACCTAAGAAACAGTGTTATTTACTATGAAGTCAGAAAGGTTGAGGCGGAGTATGAGGAAGCAACAAAGAATTATGCGATGATGAAGACCAAGATTTCTGATATTGAGAATGAGATCGCAAGGATTGATGAGAGGATCAGAACAGAGTCCGCTAAAATCAATGAACTGTCAAATTCAATAAACGGATACAGTACTGATAACAAGGCATACCGTGAGTATGAGATGCTGAGAACTGAGATGGCGGTGCTCGCAGAGAAGAGGGATGCACTGGGCAAGAGGAAGGAGGAGCTCTATAAGAAAGTGGGAGAGCTTGAGAAAAAGAAGGCTGAAGTGGAGGAGAGAGTGAAAGGGTTTGGAATACACATACCCGATACTGAGAAAAAACTCTTGGAGTTGAAGGCGCGGTTGAAAGAGCTCAAGTTTAAGGCGGACATGTCGAAAAAGAGAGACTCAACACTTGCAAATGAATCAATCAGGCTTACAGATGAGATAGCGGCACTGGAAGGCGAGATTGGTGTAAAGGAAAAAACGTACAATGAGCTGTCGCTTGCAGTATCACAGGCTGATTACAAGATTAATGCAATGAGAGAGGAGATGGAGAAACTGGAGAGTGCGGCCGGTAGTGAAATTAATGCCGAGGCAAAGGAGATTGAGAGAAAGATAAAGGAGATGGAGAAGGAACTTGAGAGGAAGAAGAAGGAGCTAGATGACCTGTTCGTCAAGGAGAGGAAGGTTAACGAACAGAATGCAGAGACGGATAAACAACTGCTGAAACTGAAGGAGGAATACTCAAAGTATAGGTCAGTGAGCGGCTATGTACAATCAGAAGCGGTTGCCAATTTCATAAAAGAGCTGCGGGATAAAGGGGTGGTGAATGGGATTTATGGGAGTGTGCAGGACCTCTGCAATTTCGATTCCAAGTACGGCATTGCTATTGAGTCCGCAGTAGGGGGGAGGCTCAATTATATAATAGTGGAGAATATAGATGCGAGCAATGAGATAATCACACAACTGAGAAACAGAAAAATCGGAAGGGCCACATTCCTCCCTCTCACGATGCAGATGGGCGATGGGATGAAAGTCCCCAACTACCCCGGTGTGCTGGGAAGGCTCATCGACTTTGTACAATTCGACCCCAAATTTACCGCACCTATGAATTACGTATTCGGGGACACACTGCTCATAAACGATATTGAGACCGCAAAGGATGTGGGCTTGGTCGGCAAGTACAGGCTAGTAACACTTGAAGGGGATATTATTGAGAAGTCAAGTGCTGTAACGGGGGGGTTCTTCACATCCAGCCTCAAGATCACCGAGAGGAAAAAGGCCGCAGAGATTGAGGAGAGGATAGCAAAACTGCAGGCCGAGAAGGAGGCGCTCATAAGCGAATTGTTTGCGATAAGGGATGAGTCTTCTAGGGTGAGGAGAGAGAGGAGCGAGATTGAAGTAGGCATCAAGGCACTGCAGATTGAGTCTGAAGGGATAATGAAGAGTGCGGCACAAGTTGAGGAGGCTAAGGCAAAAGCAAAAGAGCTGAGAGATGAAATCGTAGAGATTGAGAGGACAAAGAAAGGCAAGGCTGGCGAACTCGAGAGGGTTGCCAATGATATTATGCGCTCAAAGGAAAAGCTTACAACCATGCGGAAGAAGAAAAGCGATATCGATTCGGTATTATTCAACAAGGGCGGTGAGAACGAAGAGGAGATGGAAGCACTAGGTGGCCAGGTTGCGGCGCTTGAGACGGAGCTGAAGGGCAGCAGCACAGAGTCGGCAATACTGCGGAAGAATGCAGATGATATTGCCTCAGAGATTGAGAGTGTAAAGGCGGAGATGGAGGGTTGCGATAGGGATATTGGTTCGACCATAAGACGGATGCAGGAGACTGAAGCCGGGATGGCCGAGAAAAAGGATGAGATTGAGAGAAGCAGCAAAATGATACGGGAGCTTATGCATGCACGTGATGAAGTACAGGCAATCGCCAACAAGCTGGCTGAGGAGAAAGGCGCACACACAAGGAATAAGGAGAGGATAATGCTGGAGCTTGGCAAGGTGGAGACAAGAAAGGCTGTGCTCGAGCAGAAGCTTGTCGATTTGAAATCAGAGGCGAGTGATGATAAGTTCGAGCTTATCGAAGGGAGCATAACACGGCTTAAAGAGGAGCTGAACGAAAAGGAAGGCAGGTTGAATGCGATGGGCGAGGTTAACATGCTCGCGCCAAAGATGTATGATGAGAGGAAGGCTGAGATTGAGGAGGTAAGCGAGAGGCTAGCCAAGCTTGAGAAGGAACGGGAAGCAGTCATATTGATGATTAAAGAGGTTGAGAAAAGAAAGATTGTTGTATTCATGGAGGCATTTGAGAAAGTCAATGCAAACTTCCAGGGCCTATTCAGCCAGACGTTCTCGAGCGGGAAGGCATACCTGGCGTTGCAGAAGCCGGAAGAGCCGTTCTCCGGCGGGCTTGATGTGAAGGTTGTAGTGGCAGATGATAAGGAGGAGAGGATCGAGAGCCTGTCTGGAGGCGAGAAATCAATAATCGCATTGCTATTAGTGTTCGCGATACATATGTATAAGCCATCCGCATTCTACATACTTGACGAAGTTGAGTCTGCGCTGGATAAGATCAGGAGCAAACTTGTGGCAGAACTCCTCAAGAAACTCGCATCAAAAACCCAGTTCATCGTTGTATCGCACAACGACACGATAATCTCATCTGCGGATGCGGTGTTCGGCGTGAGCAAGATGAACAGGGAATCAAAGGTGGTGGGCTTGGCGCTCAACACACTCATTGAAAATAGAAAACCTGAAACAAGGGAGAAGAGCAATGAGGGTTAATGCGGCGCTAATCAAGAAGAGGCTCTCCAGGCTTGCAGATAAGCTTGACTCGCCTGTGATTATACCGAGGTGGGAGTGGTATAATCCAAATTTTCTCTATTTTACTGGAATGGATGTGGACCACTCCATTGCACTCGCTGATGATGGTGGGCTCACAATATTTACTGTAAAGATGAATGAGGGCATGTGCAGAAAGATTTATGGCGGTATTGCGGAGGTTGTAGTGTTCACGAAAGTGAGTGAATTGAAGGAGAAGATAAAGGGGGCTGCGATTGATGCATCGTACATCCCATATGTATTATACAGAAGGTTATACACGAGGGGGATTAAGAGTGCTGAGAAGGAACTTGGGGAAATAAGGGAAGTGAAGGATAGTGAGGAGATTGGATTAATGAGAGATGCAAGGAAGAAAACACTAAACATACTGAGAGGGATAAAGGCAATGGGGAGGCGCGAGGATGAGGTCAAACTCCGCATACTCGTGGAGATTGTAAAGACGGGTGGAGTAGAGGCGTTCAGCACGATTGTGGCAAACAGCAGGAATGCGAGGTTTCCGCATTATGCATCCGGCAATTCCAGGATCGATGATTATGCGCTCATAGATATGGGTGTAAGGCATAAATACTACAATGCAGATATCACCAGGTGCATCGGGAAAATGGGTGAAATGGAAAAAACATATGCCGCATTACAGCATACAGCAGAGGAGGTTAGTGATGTGGCATATGCTGGAAGGGAGATACGGGATTTCATCGCAGAGGTTGGCAGGATAATAAAGAAAAATGGGTTGAAGGAGTTCCCGCATGGGATAGGCCACGGTATCGGGTTGGAGGTGCACGAGCTCCCGTGGTTAAGCAAGAAGGCGAAAGGGGAGCTTAAGGAAAACTCAATAATAACAATTGAACCGGGCCAGTATGAAAAAAAGGGTGCACGGTATGAGGATATGTACGTTATAGGAAAAAAGTGCGCAAAACTAATGGACTGATTTTTTGGCCTTCTACTTTCCGGGCCTTTTTGCCTTACACAACACACAGATCCTTATACGGTTACCGTCTCGTAAACCTCTTCCCCGGTGTGCATAATTGAGAGTGATGGCCCATTCTCAGTCTCAACCAAAAATTCAGGCCGCTGCTCATTCATCTGTTCATAGTACATAGAGAGTATGCCTGCAAAGTTGCCGATCACGTTATCCGTTGTTGAGTCCTTGAAGAGAAGCTTGAGCAGCTTGGCCGCTTGGTTCGTCTCGAGCTCGGCACTCATCAGCTCGCGCAGTACACGCGATGATTCTGCTGAAACACTCTCAATCTCGGGGTATACCGCAAGCGGGTTCCACGAGCCAGCAAATATCCCATAAACCACCGGCATGGATATGAAATTATCCTTGTCAAACCGTGTTGGAAGCTCCCTTTTCTTGCCCTTTCCGTTGCCCGCATAGTATATTACGCCTGACTTTATCAGGTCGAATATGCGCGCATCAATCTCCCTGCGGTCGAATAAGAGCAATTTCTTGTATATGGGAATGCTGCCCACATACTTGATCAGCTTCTTCTCTGAATAACGCTCCTCAAAATAATTCATCAGCTCCTTATATGTAAACGCTGGATGCAACTTAAGAAAGTTTGCAAATGCATTGTCAAGGACATTGCCGTTTTCAAGCGAAACCGCCAGTGCGATGGACGGTTGTAGCGTACTATTGAGGCTCATCACAAGCTGTTCATAATCCCCCATCACCGCCTGGACATCCAGCACCTTATGCGCAAACTCCTCAACATCCAGCGGAGAAACCGTCCTGCTCTGGTCATAGATCTCTTTCTTCAGCGCACGGTACGCCCCGCTGAACACGCCCAACGCAATTGTGTCAAAGATGAGCCGCTCGTCATCCTTGAACACTGCCCTCATCTCCTCATAAACCTCTATATCCTCGCATTTGCCTTTTGCCATAAGTATCACCGTACCTACCTTAGAAAGCAGGTTACTTATAAACAAAATGAATGGATAGCAAATTATTTATTTACCAAAAGGCATTAAACCAAAGAGTGTTTTTTAAAATTAGCCCCCTTTAAGATACCACTAATTATAGATGGAGGATGTTTATCATGGCAGTTAAAGAAATCGAGCTTAAGGTTGCAGAAGCACTCCAGCATGACGTTGGGCGCGGCATAGTGAGGATGGATAGCGAATCGAGAAAGGCGCTTGATGTCACTACCGGCGATGTTGTCGAGCTCAAAGGAAAGAAGGTTACTGCAGCCATAGTATGGCAAGCCCACCCACGGGATGAGGGGTACGGTATAGTGAGGATGGACGGCTATTTGAGACAGAATAGCGGTGTGGCAATCGGAGACAAGATAACAATAAAGAAAGCAGATGTGAAGGAGGCAAAGAAGATCATACTCGCACCCAAACAGCCAATGCAGTTCTCCGCGGGGTTTGACGCTATTCTCAAGAGAAGATTGGTCGGGAGGGCGCTCACGAGAGGTGATGTTATATACGTTGCGGTGTTCGGCACTCCATTCCCGCTTGTAGTCACACAGACGTTCCCAACAGGCGTTGTACTCATAGGAAATGAGACCGACCTCTCGTTGAAGAACGAGCCTGCAAAGGATATAGGAAGAGTGCCATCCATCTCTTATGAAGATATTGGCGGGCTCAAAGAGGAAATCCAGAAAGTAAGGGAGATGGTTGAACTCCCGCTCAGGCATCCAGAACTATTCCAGAGGCTAGGTATCGACCCGCCAAAGGGCGTGTTAATCTACGGGCCGCCGGGAACTGGCAAAACACTGCTGGCGAAAGCGGTTGCTTCTGAGAGTGAGGCCAACTTCTACTATATCGGCGGGCCTGAACTCGTGAGCAAGTATGTTGGCGAGAGCGAGGAACGGCTCAGAAAACTGTTCAAGGATGCAGAGGACAATTCGCCGAGCGTCATATTCATGGATGAGCTGGATGCGATTGCGCCCAAACGCGAGGAGGCCACCGGCGAGGTTGAGAGGAGGGTGGTAAGCCAACTGCTCACGTTGATGGACGGGCTCAACGCGCGGGGGCAGGTGATAGTGATCGGCGCGACCAACAGGCCTAACGCAATCGACCAGGCATTGAGAAGGCCGGGCAGGTTTGATAGGGAGATTGAGATAGGGGTGCCAGACAGGCCAGCACGTGAGGAGATACTGCAGATACATACGAGGCACATGCCGCTTAGCAAGGATGTCGACCTTAAGAGGCTTGCAGACATCACACACGGTTATACTGGAGCGGATATCAGCTCACTGAGCAAGGAGGCGGCGATGCGCGCCCTGCGTAGGATACTACCCGAGCTTGACCTTGACAGCGAGATATCACAAGAGGTGCTTGACAAGATCGAGGTGGAGCAAGCGGACTTTCTCGAAGCGATGAAAGAGATACTGCCATCCGCACTGCGTGAGGTGTTCACTGAAATCCCCAACGTAAAGTGGGATGATGTGGGTGGGCTTGAAAATGCTAAGAGAACGCTCAATGAGGCTGTTGAACTGCCTCTCAAGCATCCTGAATATTTTGACAAGCTTAATGTACGCGCCATAAAAGGGATCCTGTTAGTAGGGCCGCCGGGAACAGGCAAAACACTGCTAGCGAAAGCGGTTGCTTCTGAGAGTGAGGCCAACTTCATCTCGATCAAAGGCCCCGAGGTGCTGAGCAAGTGGGTAGGTGAGAGCGAGAAGATTGTGAGAGAGATATTCAGGAAGGCAAGGCAGGCATCCCCATGCGTGGTGTTCATAGATGAGATTGATGCAATTGCACCAGTGCGCGGGTATGATGAGGGGTCAAAGGTGACTGAGAGAGTTGTGAATACATTGTTGATTGAGATGGACGGTATGGTCAACACAAAAAGGGTTGTGGTGATTGCCGCAACTAATAGGCCGGATATCGTTGACCCTGCATTGATGCGACCGGGCAGGTTTGATTACGTGATAGAGATTGGGATGCCTGATAAGACGACGAGAGAAGAAATATTCAAGGTGCACACCATGGGCATGCCGCTCGCTAAGGATGTGAACTTAGAGCAACTTGCGGAGATGAGTGAGGGGTACACAGGCGCAGATATTGAAAGTGTGTGCAGGGAAGCGGGCATGGCCCTTATAAGAGAGGGGAGAGTGAATGACAAGGTGGGAATGAAAGACTTCGTCAAGGCGCTCGAAAACATCAGGCCATCAATCTCTAAAAACGATATCAACAGGATTGAGAAGTTCAAGGAGATGGAGAACGTAATATACAGGTGAAGTGGGGATGAACCTGAACTTTGGGGCGACACTCTCAACATTCCTCATAACGTTTGCGCTTGCGTTTATCATATTTGCGCTCGTACCGGGGGGGGACTTGCTCTTGCTGGCAAAGCTAGTGGCGCTGGCATTTGGGATTACACTGCTCTCGCCCGTATGGTACCCGCACATCCGCGGTGTTAGGAAAGGGGACCGCGTGAGCATTGTTGGCATGTCGCCGTTTGTTGAGTTGAGAAGCAAGTACGGGCTGGCGCAGACGAACGGAAGGCTCGGAAATGCAATCACAGTTATCACCGATGACGGGAGTGAGGTACTGTGCGAGGTCGTCGCGTATGCAGGCATGTTCTCGCATGCAAAGGTGAAAATAAAGGATAATGCCCAGGTCATCGAAGTAAGATAGATTGGTGCGGGTGAGGAGAGGCAAACGCTATTTACCGGGGTGCAATTCATGTTTGGCATTACTAATAGGGAATTGGAAGAGATTGGCATTTCAATGCTGGCCATAGCATTTGCCATACTCGTTGCGGACATTGGGATTACTGGGCTTTTCAAGTATCCTATCACCGAATTGGCAAAACAGCTTGGTGTTATGATAATCACAGTAGGGGCTGGGTTCATACTGCACGAGATGGCGCATAAGTTTGTTGCGCAAAGGTATGGGGCCGTCGCCGGGTTTAGGATGTGGCCCATGGGGCTTGTGATGTGTCTTGTTTTCGCGGTGGCGTTTGGGTTTGTGTTCGCAGCACCGGGTGCAGTATACATCTACAGCGAACGCATGACAAGGAGACAGAGCGGTATAATCTCGATTGCAGGCCCGCTCACCAATATAGCGCTGGCGATCGGGTTCCTTGCACTTCTTCCATTTGCAGTGCTCACATTCGGGCCGAAGTCAATAGTGAGCGAGATTGCACTGATCGGGTATAGTGTTAACGGTATCCTAGCACTGTTCAACATGATACCCATCCCGCCGCTTGATGGGAGCAAGGTATTCGCGTGGAATTGGATAGTGTGGCTACTAGTGGGATTAATCGCATTCGGCGTGTATGTGGGCCCGATTTTTCTGCTCGGATAGAATATTATATTTAAAAATCTTGTTTTCTTAATGACGTCAGAAAAAGCAAATTAAAGGGGTGTTGTCAGCTATGATATTTGGAATTGACGAAATCTACTTTGCGCTGGCTGTTGGCATCTTGGCTATACTCTACTCGGCCTATCTTGTCTTCAGCGTTCTTAAGGCGCCTAAAGGAAACGAGAGGATGCAAAGCATAGCAAAGGCGATTGAGGAGGGGGCGAATGCCTACCTCATGAGGCAGTACAAGACATTGCTGCCCATCGTCATCGTGCTCGCTGTGGCTCTGTACTATTTTGTAAGCCAGGCCACTGCGCTTGCATTCCTCGTTGGGGTCCTCTCCTCAGCACTTGCAGGGTATATCGGCATGCAGACCTCAGTAAGGGGCAACGTGCGTGTCGCAGATGCCGCTGGCAAGGGGTTGCGGGAGGCGCTTGCGATGGCATTCAAGGGAGGTGCCGTCACTGGGATGGCGCTCGTAGGCCTTGGGCTCATAGGGTTGAGTGCGCTTTATATAATATTCAACGGGGACCTCATACCATTGACAGGGTACGGGTTCGGCGCATCGCTCATCTCGCTATTCGCCAGAGTGGGTGGCGGGATATACACAAAAGCGGCTGATGTGGGTGCCGACCTTGTAGGAAAGATTGAGAAGGGGATACCGGAGGATGACCCAAGAAACCCAGCAGTGATTGCAGATAATGTGGGTGATAACGTCGGAGACTGTGCCGGCATGGCGGCGGATGTGTTTGAATCGTTTGTGGTGACGGTGATTGCTGCAATGCTGCTCGGCTCAACTGCAAACCTCGTGACGTTGCCCATCGCGATCGCGGCACTTGGTGTGTTTAGCGGGGTAATAGGGTCATTATTCGTGCGGTTGTGGAATAAGAACATCATGTTCTCGTTCTACGTAGGCCTGCTCGTCACTGCAGTCGTGATGCTCCTGCTCACATTCCTCTACACAGGGTTCTCACAATACTTCTGGGTGACTGCGATAGGCGCGGTTGTGACGTTCCTGCTGTTCCTCATAACCGAGTATTACACGGGGATGCAGTTCGGCCCTGTAAGAAAGGTTGCTGAGGCGGCAAGTACTGGAGCGGGGACTAACCTCATTACAGGATTGGCTGTGGGAATGGAATCTACATTATTGCCTGTGCTGGTTATTATTGCGGCCATAATACTTTCGTTCAAACTTGCGGGGTTGTACGGTGTTGCACTAGCAGCTGCTGCAATGCTATCGCTCAGCGGTTTTGTGATTGCAGTGGATTCGTTCGGCCCTATAACGGATAATGCGGGCGGCATAGCAGAGATGTCAAACCTGCCGGAGAAGGTTAGGAAGGTCACTGACCAACTGGATGCCGTCGGGAATACCACAAAGGCAACAACAAAGGGGTTTGCGATTGGTGGGGCTGCACTGGGTGCGCTTGCACTGTTTGCTGCGTTTGCTGCTGAAAGCAAGCTCGCTTCGGTTGACCTGCTCTCTGCATCAGTAGTTGTAGGCCTGTTCATAGGCGCATTGCTGCCATTCATATTCTCGAGCCTGTTGATGCTCGCAGTGGGAAAGGCGGCGTTTGAGATCGTGCAGGAGGTACGCAGGCAGTTCAAGGAGATTAAAGGCCTTATGAAAGGCACGGGAAAGGCCGATTATGCAAAGTGCGTTGACATAAGCACTGCAACTGCACTGAGAGAGCTTGCACTCCCCGGTGCCATCGCGGTATTCACACCGTTGATAGTAGGCTACCTGTTTGGTGTGGCGGCACTTGCAGGGATGCTTGCGGGCGCGATAGCGAGCGGGCTCCTGCTGGCGCTGTTCATGTGTACTGCTGGTGCATCTTGGGATAACGCCAAAAAGTATATTGAGACAGGAAACCTGGGTGGCAAGGGAAGCGATACACATAAAGCGGCTGTAGTGGGCGATACTGTGGGCGACCCACTCAAGGATACGGCTGGGCCGGCACTGAATGCACTCATCAAAGTGCTCAATACGGTATCGCTCGTGTTTGCGGCTGCGCTCCTAGCAAAATCGCTCATGCTGATTTAGAAAATAAGCCGTTTTTTTTAATCGCCGCGCTTTTGCCCTCTCCCTTTTTTTCTTTTTTCTTCCATTCATTCCATTTCTTCCACAGTTCCGTTTCCTCATCCCCACGCTTTTTCTCTTTTATGTTCATCTCGATTACCTCTGGAGGGATATGGGGATTTTAATGTCCACTGGGGACTGCCAGCGACGGTTCTTCTTGATGGGGATAATAGTGTTCTTTTATCTATTTTAAGCAAAATATTAAAAGTAGAAAAAGTGGTCTTTGTTTATTATTGCTCAAACATATCCGTCATAATGTCTGCTGAGGAGGATTTGGAAGAGCCGGCGGTTTCATCAAAAAAACTCAGTACATCCTCCGGCACATCTCCCTGTGATGCTCCACTCTCAGACGTCTCAACTGACTCAAGACCTGCTGGCGACGCTACTACAGGCACGCCTACATTGACATGCGTGTTCTTGAATATGGTGTTCTTATCAACAGTTATGGCCGCACCGCAGGCAATGCAGTAGCCATCCACAACAAAATTATTCACAGAGAGGCTCGCTTTGAGCGAAAACTCATGCACATGCCCGCATTTTGGGCACAGTATCCTCTTTTCTATATAGATTTCTTCGTTTGCCATAATCTCAAAACCCCGCTAGTTTTCAATACCTGCTTGTATAAGTATAGGTATACTCAATCATCTTCTCGGCGCCCGCACCAACATCAACCACCCACACCGCCTTATTCACATCAATTTTGTACGGTTCTACCGAAAAGCTGACAAATGCAAAGTCATCGTACTGCGGTATGTAATCGCGCACTTCCAGTGATGTGGCCTCCTTGCCATAATTCTTCACCTTGAGGCGGATAGTTACCGTATGCGTATACTTCTCCATAAAGCCACTCGTCTTATCTGAGAGTATTGACTTCTCAACAGAGAACTGCGGCGCGTTGGAGACGAACAGCTCTTCATCCTTGCCACTCGCAAGCAAGCCGATGCTGTCCTCACCCATAAAACAGCCATCCTCAAACACACGCACAGTACCTGATGGGAGGACCTCATCACGCGTATTGTTTAAGTCATACACCACATAAGCCGTATCTCCCTTACTGGTATCCCACACATATTTCTTCTCATATTTTGCATCATCAGTGAAGATGGCGAGCTTCTGGCTGCTGTGTGGCGGGAGCGTGATGGGCTTGTCTGCCTTATAACTCCAGAACCCCTGCTGTGATACAGGTTCAAATGAGGGTGCACCGCCTACCCCTTGTGGTAGGGCTGACTCATACATTATACTCTTGGAGTAGCCACCATTATAGTTGTAGCCATTATAGTTGTAGCGGTAGTAATTATTCACAAAGTTCGGTGCGAGCATCGTAAGGGTAAGTTGTGCATTATCATAGCTCTCCCCGCCATTATTCGCAAGCTCTGCATACTGTGTGAGCCTCCCATTCCCTGAATTTACCGCCAAATCATAGTCTATCGACCACGACAGGTCCGTAGTGGCATAGCCCAACGAAACCCTGCTGGAAGGTGTGGTTGAACTCCCAAATAGTGTTGTG
Organism: Candidatus Micrarchaeum sp.; assembly: GCA_020723045.1. Taxonomy (GTDB): domain Archaea; phylum Micrarchaeota; class Micrarchaeia; order CAILAH01; family CAILAH01; genus DYJQ01. The sequence goes on along the minus strand of DYJQ01000001.1, from coordinate 16,949 downwards.
AGATACTCTGTATAGTTCTCATCTTTATATGAGGAGACCTGCGGCATCAAGAGCTCAACAATATTACTGAGTGAGATCACGCGCTCTTTTGTACCATCAGCAAGCCCTATGTATCCATCATTATACCATTGCAACGTCCCGTTGTAATCCTTATCAGGGCTGACATGAACTGAGACCTGTGAGCCAACACTCTCATTAAGCATATCCTCAAACGACTTCTGCACCTGCCTTGTCTTGTTTACCTCGCGGTAGTATGTCAGATAGATGCTAGCCCCTTCTGTGAATATTGACATGCTGGATGGAGCTACACCCTTTATTTCCGAGGGTTCAAGGCTGAACAAGCCGGGCGATTCAATAGTATACGTGCGCAGAATATAAGAGTTGGATGAAGGGAACATAACAACCGAAGTAGAAACCGAAAAAACTGCAGAAAAAAGGAATAAAAAAACCAACGCAAACGAATACCTATTCAAGCTCTCACCCACCTGCCAACATCAGGCCTTACAGCCTTCTCCTTGGCAACCATCATGAACTCAACCAGGTCCTTCCTATCCGCCCAGTAGACTGGCATCACACGCTTGAATTTCATCTTGGGGACCATCCGTGCCGCCTGCGCCGCACCCAGCGTTTCCATCCCGCGTATTGGGATTACACCTACATCAGCCTCCAGCTTGTACATCTCCTCCATTTCGTATGTATCGCCGGCGTAGTAAAGCGTTGAAGCGCCATTCTTGAGAAGATATGAGACGGCGTATTTGGACTGCGGGTGTGCGGCGCGCATCACATGCACTTCAAACCCGCTCAATTCAAACACATCGCCAACTACAACATCGCTCTTATACGTTGACTCAACACCTAACTGAAGCAGTACATGTGATGGGCCTATCACATATGGCCTATATTTGGCGAAGAGGGCTTCCACGAGGTCGCGGTCGAAGTGCTCTTTGTGCTCGTGCGTGAGCAGGATGAGCTTGAGCCCTTTACACTCTTCGATTATCTTCTCCTTTGGCATCTCTTTTGAGACGGGGTCTATAGCAACCTTCCCATCATTAAAAGCGGTTACCAGGCCAGCATTGCCCAGAAATAATATCTCCATAGTTATCCCCTTTTAAATATTCTTCGCTGTAATTATATTATGTATCGATTGTTTTTATTCCTATGCCTAATGGCATTGCTGTTCTCCGCAGGTCTTGTGGAGGCGGCATTCTCCTATGAGAACACTAATGTCAGAATATACCCGGATAAGGATGGGAATGCACACATTGTAGAGAAGATAGAACTGCGCATAGATGATGAAAACTCTGCCATCCTCTACGATAGCAATATAGAGATCACGAACGACATAACGAGCTGGAAGGCCCGGACGGGAATAGATAAGATAAGGTATCACATAAACCCAAACGTGGCGCCCATCTCCAACCTGCGGGTGATACCGCAACCTAAAAAGAGGCTGAGTATAATCAATCCATCATATTCTGCAATACTGCAGATTGAGTATGATGCAACAGGGTTGTTCAACAAAACACAGGTGAAGGCGAGGACGTATCATTATTCCATAAAAGAGGATGCACTCTACTTCACATACAACACCAGAAACGACATCGTGCTCGAGGATACGGACTACCTCTATATTGTACTGCCAAATGATGTGCAGATTGTCTCCGTTGACCCGCTGGCACAGAACATCGAGATGCTCACAAAAGACGCGCATGAGTTTTTCTGGAAGGGAAAAACTATACTGCAGGACTTTAGATTTGTGTATATGTACGAGGAGACGCTTAAGGATGAAGTTGTAGAGTATTTTAGGACACTCAAGGATAAGATGTACGGATTCATAAATTCGCAGGATGGTGTATACTTTCTTGTGATGACGCTCGTGCTGTTAGTGTCATACCTCCTACTCAAGTATAAGAGGCCTAAAGAGTAAGAAATCACTCATTTATCAACATTTAAGATATCAAAGATTTTACTCAAGTTGACCTCAAGACATGAAACGGGCACGAGCAGGCCGAAATTCTCAATCACCTGTGGGTGGAGTTCGCCAATGAACCCCACATTCTTTCCTGAGACGTAGACGTCTGCCTGCCTGCCCTCAATAAGAAATGGATGGGAGGCTTCCTTAACCTCAAATGGAATGCTATTCATGGACATTACTGCATCAAGCACGCCTTTTATTTTTGTATAATTGGCCTTGCCGCCAGCGATTGAAGCACTCAGACATGCATAATCTACTGGGTCGGCATCCTTCCCAACTGTATTCACGGCAAACCCATTCTCAAATATCCTCTGCGGGTACTTGTTCTTCCTGTTGATGTTGAGCGCAACCAAGTGCTCTGGAAGGATCATCGTGCGCACCATATTCGTGCCCACATCCGCACTATCGAACAGACGCACATACTCCCCATCCTTTGCTTTAAGAGACATTTTATCGAACTGCGTTTCAGTAGAGGTGAGCATATAAGTGTAAAGTTCGAGAAAGCCGAGCGAGACCATCGATTGCGAAACCCTCTCGCGGAAAAGCGTGAACTCTAACTGGCTTGCAGTGGATGCAATCTGCGGGAATGTAGGCTTTATGTTATTGTATCCGTATGCCCTCGCAACATCATCAGCAATGTCGACATCATGCCACACATCACTCCTGAAACATGGGATTTCCACCAGCAGTTTTGTACCCTTAGCGCCCTTCACGCCATACATCATCTTGTTGAAAAGCGGAATCATCTCCTGTGGTTTAAGCGCAATGCCAATCAGCTTATTTATGAACTCTGCATCAATCTCATCATAGTAATTATCCAGTGATAGCTCATAATTCTCGCCATCAAAATAATCAACCTTCACCGACTCAGCACTCCCCCCGAGCTCAATGAGTGTTGTGATAAGGACTTTCATTATGCTGTCCAGATGGGTGAGGTTATAGCCCGTGCACTCTATGAACAGGTCGGTATCCCCAACACTAACCTTCCCAACATCCTCTGAATTTATAATGGGCGGCATGCTCAGTATGTTGCCATCCGCATCACGCAAGACAGGATACTTATCAAAACCGGTGAGCAGATGCGCATACCTCTTTCCAGTCTCGTGCCTCTCAAGTATCTCTTTTCCATTCATCTCAAATGTGTACTCAAGCGGCTTGAACACGATTTTCTCAGGTGGCTCTGCAGTATATTTGAGTGGAAACTTGATTTTTCCGAGCGGGTAGATACCGATTGCCGCCTTCTTCCTGTCACGGCCGAATGAATCGTGTATCTTCTCCTGCAACTCTATTATCTCCTTGAGTATTTCATCATCAATCCTCATCCCGCGTATTATGGCCGCGGCAATCCTCGGCCGTATGCCGGCCACAGGCCTCTCCACAGCCACACTCATACCAGACTTGTTGATTTTGTAGCGTGGGACCGCGCTTTCATAGCCTAAGTAATACTTAATAGCGCGTGCGATCCCAACACTTGATACGAAATCTACCTTTTCAGCAGTAAGCTCAACCTTGAGCTCAGGGTCTGCATCATCCGTCTGGCCCTTTATATCCATCCCCAACTCAAGTATGGCATTCTTAACCTGTTCTAATGAAAGCTCTCTCCCTATCCCCCTATTGAGCTTTGAGTGCCGTACATAGACATAAACCATAGAATCATCCCTTAACACCTGCATGCGCAGGTTCTTTCTCCCTACTCGCAATGCTCCTGATAAGGTTGGGCCTCCTCTTAAGCCATTCAAAATCGCACGTTGCACCTGTAATCTCACGCATGCTCATCTTGCCCGTGAGCAGTGCGGCCATCCTCGATGCGCCCATCCCCCAGGCTATAATCGTTTTCTTAATGCCCAGCGGTTCCAACGTCTCCGGCCTGAATATGCCTGAGTTGATGAGCGCATACCATTTATCCATCTTCTCATCGTAATAATGTGCCTCCATACTCGGCTCTGTGTATGGGTTGTAGGTGGGTTTGAACATTATCTTGTGTATCCCAAGCTTGCCGTAGAACTCCTTGACGAATCCCATAAGGTCGGCTAAACTCAGGCCATTGCCTATGATGAACCCCTCCGCTTGGAAGAACTCTGCAAGATGCGTGGCATCAACCTTCTCATTCCTGAAATTATGCGCCACGTAGAAGTATTTGCCGTTATCAATGTCGCTCTTCCCGCTCTTTCTCGCCTCCTCACTCAAGCGATAGAGTACCCTAAAAGTGGTTGCGGTTGAATGCGTCCTTAGCAGCCTCCTGCTAGCGATATCTTCAGACCACTCCCCTTTGTAAGTGTGCGTCCTCTTTATCCCATGCTCATGCATCGCTCTCACTTTTTCAACAAGCCTCTTATCGAGCTTAGAGTGCCCGTCAAGATAGAACGTAGCCTGCTCCTCACGCGCGGGATGGTCCTGCGGTATCCACATCACATCCATATCCCAGAATGCACACTCTACTATGGGGCCGCTCATCTCCTGGAACCCCATTTCTAGGAATATGTCACGAAGAATGTTATTAGACTCAACCATGGGGTGCCTTCTCCCAACCTCGCCAATAGGGGTGGTGATGCCCACATCATAATGCCTGAAAGCCTTGTTTTTCCAAGATTTATCCTTGAGCACATCCTCTGTAAGCTCATCAATAAGCTCAATCTTACTAACGGCAAGCTCTGCAGCAGCGGCCTTTCCTTCACTTGTGAGTTCAACCCTATAACGCTTTCTCACACTCTCCTTTACAAGCCCCCTCTCCTTGAATAATGCAATTGCACTCCTCTGCTCTGCAGTGAGTTGCACAGCAGGCACTTCATCAGAGAGGAACGAGAACGGGTTTGTACCTATTACCGCATTGCCTGCTGGTGTTGCGGCGAGCAGTAAGCCATCCACCTCCTTCTTTATTGTAATGAGATTGTTGCGCTTAAGATAGCCAAGTGCCGGAGAGACCTCCTCCTTTGAAACTGTTTTTATATCAGCGAGCCTTTTCGCCCCGCCCCTAATCTCATCAAGCATCCTCTGCTCGGGAAGCCCTTCCTTTAGGTATTTCTTGCCAAGGTCTGTAAGAGTAAAGTACAGCTCATCCGCCTGAATAACCTTTGCCAGGCCCCTCTGCTGGAGCATATGCGCCCCAGTGAGCACCTCCGCCTCGCCAAGACCTGATGAGGCGCATATGCCCTTGATTGCACCATCGCCAATATTGGAGAGGACCGTTCTTTCTAGCGGATGAAGGCTGTACATCAGCTCATTCGATAAAGGCATGGTAGTTATTAGCCAAGCAATTATTAAATAAAATGCTATGCGGCGGATTACTGGAAGTCAACATTTAGTAACATTTTTAACATTTGTCAGAAAAGTCATTTTCTAAACTCGGAGATAGGGGTAAAAGGGAGATGCACAACGAATTAAGGCGGGGCGCAGAGCACGTTGCAACTAGCAGTCATCATAATTATCGGGAGTTTACATCAGATGGGCTCACAAGAAAGTGCAATGCACACGATATCATAAACACACTGAAGGGCGCAAGCAATGAACAGCGGGGGGATATGTGGCTGGAGCTTATACGTGCTGAACACGGCAAAGAAGTGTTTAGAACACTCCTCATATCAAAAGGCAACCAAACGCTAAAGATGGAGGCGCTACTGGCGATACAGTTGATGGGTGAGGATGGCATAACTGTAATGAAAGATGCGTTCCGCCGTGGGGATTCGTGGACAAGGTCGCAGCTGGTGGGCATATTCGCATTTCTCAGGACGGATACTACGATCAGCGAGCTCGTGCAGGCCGTTGATGATACTACGATATCAACAGAAAAAAGACTGCTGGCGCTCAACGCGCTTGCTAACTGCTCCGCGGTGCATGAGGAGCGTATCATAAAACTGCTTGATAGCAAGGATGTCTCTGTGCGGTCCAGGATCGCGCGGATTGTAGGGCAGAGGGGGTTTGAGAAGGGGAGGCAGAAGCTCAAGAGGATGCTGATGGAAGAGAAGGACCTTGGTGTTCTTTATTCTGTGATTGAAGCGCTCAACAGCCTCGGAGAGAGCCTTACTATTGAAGAGGTGATGAACCTGCGCGAGGGCAACCTCCGGGACAAGCGCTCGGTAATAAGGAAGATGAAAGAGATTGCCAAAAGGTATGGGAGCAGGATGTATGCACTCGTCCTTGCGCTTGTTTCAGTGTTCATGTCGTTGGGGTACACGCTCGCTGGCGTGAGCTCACTGCTAAACATGATTGTTAAGAGCAGGGCCGGTAAAAGCACGGAAGTAATGAATGAGAGTGAGAAGGCAAACTGATGCTAATCTTGCAAAACTGCAATCGCAAATATATAAATAAAAGAGTGGATTAAATTAGGCCACAGGTAGTACAATGAAAATCTATGATTCTTACGACGGCCGCATCAAGGAATTTGTACCGGTTAATGAAGGGAAGGTCCACATGTACGTGTGTGGGCTTACGCCTTACGACCGTATGCATGTCGGCCATCTCAGGACGTATGTGTTTTTCGATGTTGTGCGCAGGTATCTTGAGCATAAAGGGTATGAAGTATTCTATGTACAGAATGTAACAGATGTTGAGGATAAGGTGTTCAAGAGAGCGGCTGAGATGAAAATCCATCCTCTCGAGCTCACCAAAAAGAATATGGATGAGGCGCTTAGGGAGATGGATGCGCTCAACATACGGCGGCCCACACTGCTGGAGAGGGTCTCGGAAAACGTGCCAGTAATCATAAGCCTGATCAAGAGAATAATCGCAAATGGATATGCTTATGAATCATCCGGCGATGTATATTTCTCAGTCATGAGATTCAGCGGTTATGGCACACTTTCAAAACAGAAGATTGACGCACTCATGAGCGGCGCGCGTGTAGAGCCCGGAGAGAAGAAGCATAACCCTCTGGATTTCGCGTTATGGAAGGAGAGCAAGGAGAATGAGGTGGTGTTTGATTCGCCATGGGGGCGGGGAAGGCCGGGGTGGCACATTGAGTGCTCGGCCATATCAACAAAATACCTCGGTGAGACGATAGACATCCACGGTGGCGGTATAGACCTTATATTCCCCCATCATGAGAATGAGGTTGCGCAGAGTGAGGCGGCTACTGGAAAACGATTCGTAAACTACTGGATGCACACTGGCTTTCTCACCATCAACGGAGAGAAAATGAGTAAGAGCCTTGGCAACTTCATCACTGTAAAAGATATTCTCGCAAGGTATGAGCCAAACGTAATAAGATGGTACCTGCTCACGAGGCATTACAGAAGCCCGATAGACTTTAATTATGACTACTTGGATGAGATAAAGAGGCACGTGGAGAAAGTGTACAACTGCATAGAATTTGCGCGTGTCGCGATGAAAAGGTATAAGGGAACGGATAATAGTATTGAAGAAGCGGTAGAGAAGACTAAGGTGGCGTTCTACAACGCGATGGATGATGATTTTGATACACCTGCCGCGCTTGTGGCAGTCAACGAGCTCGTGCATGAGCTCAATAAGCGGCTTGAGGACGAGAGAACTAATGGAGATAGTATAAAAATGGCTGTGGAGGAGCTGCTCACGTTGTGCGGGGTGATGGGGATAGAGATGCAATTGAAGAAAGATGACGGGTATGTAAAAGCCCTTGATGATGTGTGCAAAAAGTATTCTGTTGGTGCTGGCGCGGATCTCTACGCAATAGTTGAGTCATTGCTCTCGTTGCGCGAGAGGATGAGGAAGGAGAAAAAATATGGGGATGCGGATGCCATAAGGGAGGCACTTAAGAACGCAAGTATTGTGGTGGAAGATATAGGGGGCATAAGTCTCTGGAGAAGAGGTTAGAGAAAAATCCATTCAAGCATTCATGGGAGGTTAAGTTTATGGACAATATTGACTTGGAATATGTAAGGTCGGTTGTCGCGAAGAACAATGCGTGGAGGGGGAGCACGCTAAACCTGATCGCTTCGGAAAACGTGATGTTCCCAGAGGTCAGTGAAGAATTTTACTGCAACGATTTCATGCACAGGTATGCTGAGGGAAAGCCGTTTGCGAGGTATTACAACGGAACAAAGTACATCGATGAGCTCGAATCGAAATGCATGGAATACTTTAGACACAAGTTTAAGTGCTCCGTTGCAAATGTACAGCCTATAAGCGGGGCAATAGCAAACCTGGCGGTGTTCAGCGGCCTGCCGAAAGGCAATGGCAGGGTTATTACAAACTCGCTTCCTTCAGGAGGCCATATCACGCATAACCGAATGGGAACGATAACAAGGATATGCGGGAGAGAGGTGTATAATTTTCCAACTAACCCTGACAACCCATTCAAGATGGATGTGGACGGTGCAGTGAGGCTGGTCGAAGAAGTGCAACCGGATTTTATCGTGCTTGGGAAGAGCATGTTCCTTCATCCTGAACCAGTTAGGGAGATAAGGGAAAAATTCCCAGAGCTGACTATTGTCTATGATGCGGCACACGTGTTCGGCCTCATCTACGGCGGGGAGTTCCAACAGCCGTTCCAAGAGGGCGCGGATATTATTACCGCATCCACGCACAAAACGTTCCCCGGCCCGCAGGGCGGTATAATACTTATCAGGGATGAGAGGTCGTTCGTAAAAGGTATTGAGAGTGCACTGTTTCCGGGGATAGTGAGCAACCATCACCTGCACAGGATACCTGCACTGCTTGCGGCGGCCATTGCGTACGATACAAAGCACACGGATTATGGAAAACGAGTGGTGGAGACCGCACAAAAGCTCTCCGAACTGCTGGCAGATGCAGGTTTTAGTGTATGCGGGTATGACGGGAAGAGATATACCTATACGCATCAGGTAGTGTTGGATGTAAGGGAGATGGGTGGCGGTGCACTCGTTGCAGACAAGCTGGAGAGGAGCGGTATAATCGTGAATAAGAACTCACTGCCTTGGGATAAGAGCGTGATAAACCCGAGCGGTATAAGAATCGGAGTGCAGGAGGCCGTGCTCAGGGGGTATGGTGCCGAAGAGATATTCGAAAAACTGAAGATTGCACTTAAATAATATTGGAA
>DYJQ01000001.1:0-7886 GCA_020723045.1 Candidatus Micrarchaeum sp. | reverse complement strand
TATGGTGATACCTCCCCCCAAAACGTTACAAAATAACCGATTTCACAGTTTCCAACATACCTTCCAAACGGGAACCAGCCGACTGTGAGCGGTTGACCACAAATATCTTCTGCACCTTTTACTCCATCTGGATTATGCTGAACTACTTTATTATAAACTTCCTGATCATCCACGGTGCCCAAGCTAACAGAACTATGAAAGCAAGAATTAACAACAGAGCTGTAAAAGCAGGAATCAAAGTCATTTGAGTATTGTTCTTCACAGTTTGGTTATTAGCCATTATAACATATATTAACTTTTGTTATTCTTTTTTAAAGGCAGTACTGTAGCATTCTTGGACTTATTGCCGTATGTCACTTGTACGTTCATCTGCTTGGCCATATCAACTGGCAACTCCTCAGCCACTACAATGCCGACTTTATCGATTATGGTGGCATAGTCGCCAAAAATAAGCACATACTCTTTTGAATCGGCAGTGTTGAGTAGCATTATCTGAGATGTACGCACATACTTGCTTATGTTGGTTATCTTCCCAATCACATCCGCAAGCTGTCTGCCATCGTTAAGGGGGTAAACCTTGGCACATTCCACACTCGACTTGAATGCCTCTACGGGGGATGTAAGCCCGTTCTGTACAACCGTTTCACCATTGCTGTACGGCAGTGCAACATCAATGCCAAGCTTCCTCGCAAGCTCCATTACGCGTGCCTTATCCTCATCAGTCATTTTGTGCCATTCAACAAACTTCTCAAAAAAATACAACTCCTTGCCAGAATGCCTGCTCCTTGCCCGCCCGCGTTTTACAACGTAATAACCCTGAACCTGCTTTGCAGAATCAATAATCGGTATAATCGTCTCACCAGCAGGAAGGGGCCTCTCGGTCTGTATGTAAAGGGCTCTATCACCACTTTTGTCATAATAAACATTGGTCCGGCCGTACATTGTGTCTATGACTGTATTGTCAAGAAAATTAAGCCTAATCTCAATTGGTTTTATTATCTGTTCTTGTTTCACAGGCGGGACAGTTGGTTTCTGCTTTATTATCTGCTCCTGTTTCACATGAGGGACTATTGGCTTCTTATCTCTATCCTTGTTCTCCTCGTTCTTCCCCTTTCTAAACCAATTAAAGAAACCCATGCATATATGTTGGGAATACTTTATATATATAGTTTTCTATAAACCTTCACGCAGGCCTTTTAGAGTGCCAGAGCTGCGCACCTGCCTTATCCTGTATGTCGGGTTAATGTAGAGGGCAAAGGCCCGGCGGGCTTGAACGAATTGGCTGCGGCCGCACCTCACAATACCCCTCCCCTTTGAAAAAGAGATCAACTTTAGGTGGGGTGCACCCACCATACCATACATCTGCTGCATAACCTGATTCAACTCTCTCTGCAATTCATCAGCCCGCTTTCCGGATTGTGAGAGATAGTCGAAGAGTATGTACCTGTACACTGTGCGTGCGCTTTTCTTTACTACCATACCATTACCGCCCACTTACTACCATCCTTTATTACTCAACAGCATTTCCGCTGTCATGCTCATAGAGCTCAACACCTGCCTCTGTGTGAAACCGAGCATCTCCCCAACAAACGCAATCTCCTTAGGTGATTTTACTTCGTAAATACTGGCCGCGCCTGATGTGAACACATAAGGCACTTTATAAGACCGTACGACATTGCTAAAGAATTGAGCTTGCGAAATCCTACCTGAGAGCACAGCCTTCCTTACGTCCGCAAGGCAGAACTCCACGGCTTTTTCTTTATCGCGGATGAGCGACAGTACATCAACATTCACCCCAAACCCGCTGAAGTTTACCATATCAAACCTATCGGGAAGGACTGCCTTAGTATTGCTGAAGAGTGCAATATTGACTTTGGCAGGGTCATACCTGCCGCTCTTCCCCTCCAATGCATTCGGCACAAACACCTTAGAATAACCCTCCTGTGAATAGCCATCCCATTCAAAGCGAACATCCAAATCGAAAAATGGGGAAGTGCCCATACTTCGCACTCGTTTATAGTTTAGGCCTTCTCGTACCCTTAAACCTTAATCCACGCGCCCTTCTCCCTACACTGGTAAGGCCTCTGAACGCCCTTCCCGCCACATGCTTTGCCTGTACCTCAACCTCCGCACGTTGTGGGTCAATTAGGATAACCTCAAAATACTTATAGCTGCCGTCTTCACCCACCCAGTAGGAATTGAGCACTTCGAGGTTCTTATACTTCGCGTTTGCCCTCTGCTCTGCAATAGCCTGGTCTGAAAGCTGCGCTGAGAAGAAGCGCCCTGAATGCGAAGGCTTCCTGCCGCGTGACGGTGCAGGAACCTTGCGAAGGCCTTTAGGTATCCTCACGCGCACAATCACATAACCCTTCTTGGCCTTATAGCCAAGCGTCCTCGCGCGGGCAATGTTGAGCGGTTTCATAACGCGCACTATGGGCGCATCCCTGCGCCACGCAACAAGCCTCTGCTTGTAAACCTGAGGCCGTTCCTTGTATTCCTTTATGAATGACTCAGTCATATACTTATAGTAACCCATATATACACACCTTTATGTTCAGGCTAAATTGGCCCACATCCGAAGTATTTCAAAAGCACACTCTTTATAAAGATTTATTGCAGGCCAAGCGAGAGGTTGTGAGATATCAGATGCGCATGAGAAAAAGTGCAGGGGGGGAGATGTGCACAGACCTTATTCGATAGAAAGTGCGTACCGAAAAAGGCCTTTGAACTCCCGAACCCGCTAGGGGACCGGACCTTTTATTTAACAACCTAGCATTTCGCAAAGCGAAATAGAGGCTGCGAAGGGGCGAAAATGCACCCGCTTCGTCCTAAATCCGGCGCGTTTGACCGGGCTCCGCCACCCCTGCATACGTGAATTTGGTATTTGCAAGTTATATAACATTTTTATTTCAATCTTTTGCAATGCTCGGCAACAAAAAATTTCTGCGAGGGCTGGGAAGATACCTCAAGATTATGGAGAGAGAAGGGAAAAAAATGAATGCCCCAGTTTACGCATTCGAAGATGATTCAAGGGAGACGCCGTTTGAGATCCTTATTTACACCATGCTTTCCGCAAGGACGAAAGATGAGACTACGGTTGGGGCGGCCAGAAGACTGTTTGCTAGGTTCAAGGGTGCGAAAGAGATTGCAGATGCAGATGTGAAAGAGATCGAACAATTGATAAAACCTGTGGGATTTTACAGAATAAAGGCAAAGCACTTGAAAAGGCTATGCGCGATGCTCATACAAAAATACAACAATAACGTCCCGCACACACTGCACGGCCTTACATCACTCCCGGGGGTTGGGATTAAGACGGCGCATATAGTGCTCGCACGTGCATTTGGCCATAATGTCATCGGGGTTGACACGCATGTGCACAGGATAAGCAATCGACTTGGGCTTGTAAGGACCAAAACACCGGAACAGACAAGCAGGATACTGAATCTAGAAATACCTAAAAAATACAAAAATGGATTAAATCGCATATTCGTAGGGTATGGCCAGGCTGTATGCAAACCGACGGCGCCTAAATGCAATGTATGCCCCATTCGGAATGTGTGCCCCCGCATCGACGTAAAGCACTCATAGAAACATTTATAATACTAAGATGAGAAGTGCTTAGAGTAATAACACGGTGGTAAGATGGCTAGGATTTATCAAAAGGAAAGTAAGGATGATTTTCTTGATTACATCCCGCACAAAATGAATGTGGAGAATGTGAACCTGCGGAAGACCCTTAAGGATGAGATGAATAGAGGGGCGACGCATACAGAGATCGCCATAAAGCTTCTCAATAATGAGGATATCAAGTTGCGGATCAACCCGAAGATATTCACGCCGGATGCGGTCATTGCAAAGTTCGTTTTGGAAAACCCAAAGCTCGCACTCGAAAATAAAGACGTCCTCATAGAGGCATCAAAAATGAATTACAATTTTGAAAACCCAAACCATAAGGCGTTTGCAGTGTGGGCGCTTATATCATCTCATATGTTCTATCCGGAGATCAGCTACAAACATTTTGCAGGCCACCCCAACATTGAATCTGCGGAGTTGCATCTTAAGGAGCTCTACGCAAACCTTGAAAAGGTGCTCAAAGAAGAGGCGGGTGACCATATAAAAGTGATTGCACAGTTTACCGATCTTATGGCAAAAGAGACTGCTACCGTCAGAAACTATCTTAATGAAGAGGTGGGAAGGCTGGGCCTTGTGTGCCAGGAACCTGAAAAAACGCTCGACATGCTGCACAAAAGAGGGTATAAAGTGGTAGCACTCAGGGAAGATGAGAGGCTAGACCCTTTCGTGCTCAACATTGCGTCCACCCCAAAAGAGGAGAAGACTTTTGTGATTGTAAAGAAGAGCGGTGAGAGGCTGAAAGTGTCCTTGAGGGCTGTGAATGGAAGGTTAGGGGCAAACCTCTACCGCACGCTCAATGAGGAGGAAAGGAAGGCTAGAAAATCTAATGACCTCCCAGATGAATGGAACGGCAGCCAGATTGCTGGCGGCTCACCGCTTGATGGGACTGCAATAAAATTTGAGAGGATCGCGTTGATTCTTTCAGCCCACAGCGCGTAATAACTTCTGGAATTTATCAGCCTTCTGAGAGAAATCATGGGTTTGGAGTTGCTCAAAAACGGGATTTTCGCAATTAATAATTTCATGCTAATGGCGTCTCTGAAGGGCGCCTAACAGAGAATCGAGTTTCTGGAATTCATCGACCTTTCTGAGAGAAATTGTGAATTTGGAGTTGCTCAAAAGCATATAAAGCGCATGCAGTTCATCCTCGGCCTCAAGGTCTGCAAGGAATCGTGTTATCACCTTGTCGTCAAGTGCGAATTTATTAGTGTTGCACTTGGTTGCCATTAGTACGCGTATGTCTGTAACCCTCCTGCCGCTCTTCAATGGAAACACTACTATCCCCTTATCTAATTGATGGTGTAAAGTTTCACTCCCTCCAAGCGGATGGTAATGCCCGCCAGCCGCACCCTCAACCTTTGGCTCAAACGTCATGAACTTCATTCCCATCTCACGCATAAAATTGACCGCGGCAAGGCCCTTCTGCTTCACGCTTGGCGAGGAGATTATTGCTTTGGGTATGAACCCATAACCCGCCATATAATCCTTTGCACCGTTCACTATGAATGCAAGAATCATCTTACTATCAGTGGCCGCATCCTTCTTTATTATGTAATCCTTGAGATAAAGGAGGTGGGATGATTTTGAGTATATAAAATGGGCAACACAGATAGGTTGGCCATTAATGTCCTTTGCAATTACCATGAAGTTTATGCTCTTATTTATAAGATAGTCGCGAACATAAGTGAGGCGGTCGATTATATGGTCCATCACAAATTCACGTATGTGTGCGTCGCGGAGCATGTTGTTTAGTGCTTCCATCCTCAAAGCCCTCTCGGCAACATCATTAAACGCAAAGGGCATTACCATAAAGCCGTGCTCAAGCGCCCGCTTAGTGAGTTGTGATATATCGTTTTCAGCCATACCATCACTTTAGGTTAAAGACCGTTCATACCATTTTAAATCAATAGCCCCGCCAGGATTTTCACGACGTGCGTGAGAGAGAATATACCTCCCACTTGCAGTGTTCGAACCTGGGTCTATGGGTCTCTCAAGTTCTTGCGTTTTTGCGCAAATACTTCCAAAGCCCACCATCCTTGGCCATTGCCTGCCATGCAGATAGATCTATCTTTCATGGCTCTAGACGACGGGGCTATTGTAGAGAATTGGTAATGATTGTTTATAATATTTTATACTACCGCACTGCCTCGTAATCTTCATGTGCGCTCTTGGTAAGCATATATCTAAAAGTGTTGGAGAGATGGAAACCGACGAACCTCATGTACCCCCACTTCCTGAGCCGGCGGAGGCTGGTATAAACCAGTGCATCATCATGAAATACAAACCTCCCCTTCCCAACAAGCCGCATGCTGAGGTCCCCATCTTCAAACGTCTTCAAGTGCTCCCTGAAACCACCAACTTCAAAAAACCCGTCCTTCCTGAATGCAGAGTTTGAGCCTATGAACGCAGGCTTTCCCATTCTGATGAGAAACTTAATCCAGCTCTTGGTATAGAGCCCGCTCCCTATGCGTATGAGGTGGTCCTCAACCGCATTCATCCTCTCGCGTGGAAATATCGGGCCGGTTGCAGCAATACAATCCTTCCGTGCAAACGCTTCTGAATATGCCTGTACCAAGCTAGGTGAGGCAATGCTATCTGCATCAATGAATATCAAATAATCTCCAGAGGATGCCCTCGCACCCGCATTCCTCCCAACGGAGATGCCTTTATTGCACAGAACAATTTTATCGGCAAATTTTTCAGCTATCTTCACCGTCCTGTCAGTGCTGTGGCTGTCTGCGACGATGATTTCGTATGATTCATCCGTCTCCTGTGTACGCAATGATTTCAGGCACTGGCCTATGAAGCCCTCCTCATTAAGCGTTGGTATTATTATGGAGAATTTTGGCACACTACTCTAGGGATCCAAGTAAATAAAAACATTTGCAGGATATACAAAACGTATGGATGCAAGGTATGCACGGAACATTCTTCTTGACGGCATTGGAAGTGCTGGGCAGGATAAATTATGCAAGAGCAGGGTACTGGTTGTAGGAATGGGTGGGGTGGGTTGCCATGTTGCCGTCAGTCTTGCAGGTTTGGGCATGAGCCTTGGGATATGCGATCATGACAAGGTTGAGAAGACAAACCTGAATAGACAGTTTCTGTACTGCGATAAAGACATAGGCAAGTTCAAGGTTGATGCTGCTGCAAGAAAATTGAATGTATATAATCCACACATAAGAATAGGCAGATACAAATCACTCAAAGAAATCAACCTCGCATATTATAAGGCCGTTGTTGACTGCACGGATAACGTGAAGTCGAGAGTTGCAATAAGCATGGCTTGTGAGAAAAGCGGTGTGCCGCTTGTGTATGCATCAGCAGTGGGATATACTGCGCGTGTGTCAACATTCACAAAAAAATATCTACACAACCACCTCATAGTCGGAAGGGGTGAGAATGGATGTGAGGCGCTTGGCATATTCCCACCCGCGGCGGCGGTTGCAGGAAGCATTGCAGTTTCAGAGGCTACAAAGGTGGTCCTTGGAGTGGGGAGCACACTCGAAAACAAGATGCTGATCGCCGATTTGAAATCAAATAAAATTAGAATAATCAGGATTTAGTAGACATTCTCAACTACTACATCGCCGTTCTTCTCAATTTTGACTTGGCATGCTAGCCGTTTATCTGGCTCTGCACCCAACAGTTCAAGTGTTCTTTTCTCAGATTCGGTGCGTTGGTTGAGGTTTTCCATACCCTTTACAATCTTTACGAGACACGCGCCGCAACGGCCGTCCCCGCACGCAAAGTGTATGTTGACGCCATTATTCTCTACAACATCCCTGAGCATTGTGCCTGCCGGCACTTCCACTTCAACATTATCATTAGGGAATTTGACTTTTGCCATACTACTAACACCTGCGATATTATCACATATGAGATTTTTAAATGTAGACGTTCGGCGATTGTCGGTCTCTAAGAAAAAGAATACTGTTTTTAATATTTGAGGTCTTTAAATCAAAAGAGTGCCTCCGTAGCTCAGTGGTAGAGCGCTCGCCTCGTAAGAGTAGATGGGATATATTCCCATCAGCTCAGAAACGGCACGAAGAAGGGCTTTCTTTTAGTGTCGGTTTTCTTTAGGATATTTCGTGCGCGAGCACGAAAACCGAAAGAAAAAGGACAGCGAGAGGTCGTGGGTTCAAACATTTTCTTTCTTGCAAGAAAATCTTTGCCACAAGAAAGAACCGTTGAAAATCCCATCGGGGGCTCTCCAATTTTCCCGATGACTTTCGCATTGCTCCGCTCTG
>DYJQ01000034.1 GCA_020723045.1 Candidatus Micrarchaeum sp. | reverse complement strand
GGGCGGATAATGGCTTTCGCAAGGTTGCCGACTCGCAGAAGAGCGGGCGGTGGAGCGATGTGCTCTTGAAGATGATTCCAGAGCGTATACAAAAGGCCGCATGGGGCCTTGCGTTTGCGGCACTTGTTCTTACTGCATCCCCTGCCTTTGGCACGCCAAAATACTCTACTGCGATTTCCACGTATAAGATAGAAAATGAATCCCCAGGGTATGCACAGCCCACACCATCCGAGGTTACACCCGAGGCATCCAATGATACGATGCAGTTGCAGGCACCAGATGCTGTAAAATCCCTCATATTCCCATCTTCACAGTCATTGATTTCTAATAACCTGAAGCTGCTTTACTACGGCGACAACACCTACAAGGCGCCCACATCAGCACGGTTTGTGTGGGACGCATCTGAACATATTGGTCTTTCCATGGTGGGCGAGTACCATCTCTTGGATTATGGGTTTGACGGCGTTGGCACGCACAAATATACTTCCCCTTGCGGATTAGTCTCCGGCTACCCCAGCTTTAACTTGAGGTTTAATAAAATGGAGCTTAGCGGCCTCATACCAACAACAAATATCAACGATAGGTACTCTGTGGGTATGCTCTTGTTCATGCAGGGCGATTCACTCGATGTATTCGCGAGCACATGGTTCAATACCGATGATGGCATACCTTCACAATTCAAGCTTAAGTATTGGGATAGGGGGAGCAGGTATCCGCTGATACTCGACGCATACACCTCTTATGGCTCTTACACGGGCAAGGGCCGTAATGCATACTATAAGCACTCTATGAGCAACATGCGCATTCAACTCCCGCTTCTTTATGGCAGTTCTGGCATCTATCCAAATATCATGTTTGGTGTTGTGGATTCCTATCACAGTAGTGATTTTGGCACAACAGGGTTCAGTGCAGGACAGGCGGGCGCTTCGCTTACATGGGATAGGTTTAATGTAGGCGGCGGTGTACTGCTCGGCCGAGGCCATGGCAACGGCTTTTCATCGGACCCGAATATTGGATGGACTGGGTTCTTTGATATTGATTTGGGAGGGCTTAATAGCAATGTTAGGTTCAAAGCAGGCCTTAACTATACCCATTTTGGTTCAAATGGAATGTTCTTGCCCATATTTAGCATTGAGATTAAAAGCAGGAGAGCATAGCGAACGGATAGAGCACAGAATGGAAATAAAAAAATGCACAAGGCATTTAGATAGCAGTTGCCGCGATGTTAATGTCGGTTTTGGTGAGTTTAACCTTCTTTGCAACCCTTCTTCTCTTATCCCTTGTAGTCATCGCTATAAATACTGCCTTCTCGACAATCTGGCCAGCCTTCTCCTCAATGATTGAGATGAGCTCCTGCGTTGCATCCTCATCAATCATCATCTTGGAAGGCGCATTCCTCCGGATAAGCTTCTCAATATCGTACCTACTTATGCATGTCACAATAACACCCCCACGTGTACGCTGCAACAGCAGCTTCTCTTTTGGAGTCTGCCTTTTTAAATGCTTTCTATCACCCGTCGGATGAAATTGAAAGAAGCGATTAGGATACTGAAAATCAAGAAAAACTTATCTAGAATCCTTCTTTTGCCACTTTTTAAATTTCAATCATTCTCCTTTTTGTTTTAGCGTATGCATTCTTCTCATTCCCTAAACATAAAAACATTTGCCGGCTCAATATGGGCACATGTTCGCCTTTGATAATGTCCATTATTACTCATTTATCAAGAATGTGTTGCAGTTTGCATTGGGTGCAACACTCGCATACGCGCTTTTTGCATCACTCCCTGATGCTATAACGTTATTCTCTGCCCTTGGTTTCTTGTTTGCGTACCATTCTGTCTATTACATGAATGATATAGTAGATATGGATGCTGACGCAAAGGACCCTATAAAGAGAAGGATAAAACCGCTTGCTAGGGACAGGATGAAGCTCAAGGGCTATGTGCTTAAGATGTTCCTTTTCATGCTGGTGGGGCTTGCACTCACCTCATTCAACACGCATGTCATGTTTAAGCTTGTGGTGTTTGCAGCACTCATCTCAAACCTTCTGCACAGTGCGGGCCTTAAGAAGACACCACTCTCCGGCGTGAACATGCTTGTAATGGAGTGGCTGAAGTTCTCAGCGGGCTATCTTGCGTTCATACCCGCCATCCCCCTCAACCCAGCGATGTTCCTGCTCGCGGTTGCAGGCGCTTATACCTTCGCTTATGGCGTTTACAAAAACATCTCAGCAGGCTTTAAGGAAGGCATAATCACAAGATGGCATGATACGTTTGTAGGTGCGCTTGCACTAATCATTCCCTCGCTCTGGCTTCTCTATGTAGGCTCGAGCCTTTTTATGGCACTGTTGCTGGGCCTTCTCTCAACACTCCCCATAATCCTCTCATATCCATTCCTCTCACCACATAACCGGTTGAGGATTGGCGGTGCGCTCACGATAATCCCCTACCTTGCAGTTATGGCCGGCTTGCTGTTATTCTGCCGTATGTGGTAGGGGCTAATTTTGCACAGCGCGCCAAACACATTAACCCAAGTTTTCCAATTCTTTTTTCAGTATCTCAACGAGCTCTTTTGCCCTCTTCTCATCCCTAGCCTCACCAAAAATACGTATATAATTCTCAGTACCGCTCGCCCTCGCAATGCACCACCCATCATCAAAATCCAGCCTCACTCCATCCATTAATGTTGCATTTTTTGCATTTTTATACCGCTCCTGCAACCTTTTTATCATCTCAAACCTCTCTTCCCCCCTCTCAATCTTCATTTTCACGTTTGCGTATTTGGGCAGTGCATCCACAACATCACTCAATCTCTTGTTGTTTTTTATGAGCCAGTTCGCAATCCTGACAGAACTCAGTATTCCATCCTTCCCGGGGTGTACCTTGGGCCATATTATACCGCCGACCTCCTCCCCTCCCGTTGCATAGCTACCCCTCTCCATCTCCTCGGCAATGTATGGCGCACCGATCTTTGTGAGTTTGACGTGCACACCGTGCCTTTTTGCAACCTCGCGTATTATACTGCTCGTGGCCACTGTTGTGACTACATCCCCCCCCTCACCATCCCACTCGCTCAGTATTATATCAACAGCGATTGCGAACACCCTATCCCCCAATACATAATTTCCCTTCTCATCAACGAGTGCAACCCTATCCCCATCGCCATCATACGCTATCCCCAAATCCGCCCCGTATGTTTTAACTGCCTCAATAAGGCCGTGCACATTTGCCTCCGTAGGCTCGGACGGCCTGCCCGGGAAGAACCCATCCTCCTGTGCATTTAATGTCATAACCTTTGCACCCAACCCCTTAAACACCTGCGGTGCCACCCTTCCAGCCGTCCCGTTTCCCGTATCAATAACAACCCTGAGCCCATCCAGCCTTCCACATCCTCTTTTGAGTGTCTCTTTATACTCATTAATCGCATTCTCATCTCTCACGAGGGGCGGGATTTCGTTCCACCCCGCCTTCATCCACACACCCTTCTCCATTATCGCCTCTACTTCCTCCCCCCTCTCTTTCGATAGCGCCACCCCCCTCCCATCATTAAACTTGAGTGCGACCCATTCGGGCGGGTTGTGCGATGAGGTGATGACTATTGACGGCAGTTTTCGTTTTGCACCTAGGAATTCAACAGCGGGGGTGGGCATTACGCCGAGCAATACGGGCTGTGCACCAGCCCATAACAGCCCGCTCACCACTGCACCCTCAACAAGCTCGCCAGTAGTCCTCGTATCCCTTGCAACAAGAACCTGCGGTGCGGTTTTAGGATGAGCACTATTGACATGCCACGTGGCAAATGATGCGCATAACTTTACTATAAAATCAGGGGTAATAGTCTCGAGGGTCCCCCTCACGCCATTAGTACCGAAGTACTTGGCCATCGGTTACCATCCCTTAGGGCCCCTCAAAACCGCATTTCTTGCATACATAGTTCACAACATTGCTCTTGCAACTGCTGCACCTATAGATAGGATTGCCGCATTTTGGGCACTTGAGTTCAGTGTAATCAGTAGTCCTCATACCGCACGAATCGCATTCCCTTATCATGGTATTTTTTTAATCGGATTAACATTAAAAACCTACCCATGTTAAAGACAATTTGATGGAATGCTCATTCAGAGGGGTTTTTGAGGATGGACTTATAGAACGCGTTGAGAAGGCAATAGAGAGGTTAGGATGGCAGGGCACAGTTGCAGTATGCGGTGATACCAGGCCGTCCACCCCCGCCCTCAAATCCCGTATCATCTCGGTCCTCATGAAGAACGGCAATGACGTGCATGATTTGGGTATTGGCCCCACGCCTTACCTGTCGTATTATACAAAACTGCATAACTGTCTTGGCATCATGGCCACAGCCTCGCATAACCCTGAGGGGGATAACGGCATAAAGATGTTTAAGGGCGGGGTGGAGGCCGTTGATGTTGAGGAGTGCAATGGCAGGGGGCCCGCAAAATCGATTATTAATGCTGATTTTAGGGATGGGTATATACGCGCATTACTTAATAAGGCAGATACAGAGGCAATAAGGGATAGACAGCCTATCGTGATAGTGGATTGTGCAAACGGCACGGCGGGTGCATTCACACCTACCCTCCTCCGCATGGCTGGTGCGCACGTAATAACGATTGATGCGGAGCACAGCAATCCATTCTCGAGGGATTCAGAGCCAAATGAACGGTCGCTCTCTTATCTGCCACGGCTCATTTCGGGTTTAGGTGCAGATTTTGCGGTTGCGCATGATGTGGATGGCGATAGGTGCCGTATCATAACCACGCATGGTGTGATGGATCAGGATGTGCAGTTGTTTCTCATGGCTGATTATCTATGCAAGGGCGGTGAGACGTTTGTTACGACAGTGGAGGCCTCCCAATTGGTGGTTGATGGAATGCAGAGGAAAGGCGTAAATGTGGAGATAACACCTGTGGGAAGCAATTTTGTCGGGAGAAGCGCAAAGAAGAGCAATGCAGTTTTTGGCGGTGAGCCATGCGGTGAGTATGTCTTTCCATCGCTTACGCATTCTGCGGATGGGGTTTTTGCGGCATTGATGTTCACGAAGATGTATTGCGAGCGCGGGTTCTCGGGCCCAGTGCCATATTACACAATAAGGGGGAAGGTGGATAATGCAGGAATGAAAACGAAAGAGAAGGTGTTTGCAGACATAGAAAACAGACTGATGAAAGAACTGGGTGTTAAAGAATTCACGAGGCTAGACGGCCTTCTATTTACATACTCGGGTGCAAAGGTCCTTGTGAGGGGGAGCAATACACAGGATATTATAAGGATAACATGTGAGCATAAGGATAAGGGAAAGGCAGAGAGCGTTTACAGAGGGGTTGAATCGATCGTAAAAATGTGTGTGTGATGCGTATGATTAAAAAAGGAGTGATTCTGGTTGCTGGTGCTGGAACGCGTCTTCTTCCAGTTACAGAGGATATCTCTAAGTGTATGCTCCCACTTGGCGGGCGGCCCATACTACAGCACTCGCTTGAGTGTATGGAATCGTTAGGCATAACAGAGATATGCATTGTTGTGCGGCCCGAGTTCAGACAGCATATAGAGGGGAGGTTTGGGCATACTTTCGGCGCATCCTCACTCACGTATATTGAGCAGGATGTAAAGAGGAAGGGGACGGCTGCGGCTGTCATAAGTGCAGGGGATTTCATAGGTGCTGATGATGTGCTCATCATGGCCGGCGATATAATCTCAGAGTGTTCTGATGTGAAGCGCCTTGTGGAATTCCATAACCGGCACAACGGTGGGGCAACAATGCTCCTTAAAGAGGTGGCAGACCCGAGGAGGTTTGGGATTGCTGTGCTTGACGGCGATAGGGTTGTTGATATCGTCGAGAAGCCCGATAATCCTAAGAGCAATCTTGCCAATGCAAGCGTGTATGCCGTCGGAAAGCGTTTCATCGATGAAGCTAGGAATGTTGAGATAAGCCCGCGTGGCGAGTATGAGATTACAAGCGCACTCTACCCACTCAGCACCGAGGGGAGGCTGTACGGTGTGGTGGCACACGGCTACTGGAATGATATAGGCACCCCTTGGGACCTTCTCGATGCCAATGAGTATGTGATGAAGGGCTTAAAGAGCGATGTTAAAGGGAGGGTTGAGGGGTGTACTATCACGGGCACAATTGTTGTTGAGGAGGGGGCGGAGG
Organism: Candidatus Micrarchaeum sp.; assembly: GCA_020723045.1. Taxonomy (GTDB): domain Archaea; phylum Micrarchaeota; class Micrarchaeia; order CAILAH01; family CAILAH01; genus DYJQ01. The sequence continues at coordinate 4,076 of DYJQ01000034.1, read as the reverse complement.
TCTTCAACTCATACATTGAGGGCCCGTGCTATATCGCGCGGGGTGCAAAGGTAGGGCCGTTCGCACACGTGCGCAAGTACTCGTACATCGGCCCCAGCTGTGAGGTAGGGGGTTTTACTGTAGTGAAAAATTCAATACTCATGGATGGTGTAAAGGCAAAGCATCTCTCGTATATAGGGGACAGCATAGTGGGCCATGATACGAACTTCGGCTCATCGACACAGATTGCCAACCTGCGGTTTGACAGGCAGACTGTCAAGATGAGGGTTAACGGCACACTCCAAGATTCCGGGAGGAAAAAGATGGGTTGTGTTGTCGGCCCGCACGTCAATTTTGGTGTCAATTCAACAGTACTTCCCGGCAAGAAGATAGGCAGCAGCTCGATTGTGGGGTCTGGTGTAATCGTCTCTGATGATGTTCCTGCCAATACAAGGGTGGTGTGCAAGCAAAACCTTGAGCACACACCCATAAACAAATAAAAATTTGTATGTCTAATATGTGCTAAAAGGGTGATCTAATGGCAGATGAGAACACGGTCTTTATAGGGAAGAAGAATGTAATGAGCTATGTGCTGGCAGTGGTTACGCAGTTTAACAGCGGGGCCAAGGAAGTGGTAATCAAGGCGAGGGGCAAGGTCATAAGCCGCGCGGTGGATGTTGCGGAGATTGTTAGGAATAGGTTTGTGAATGATGCCAAGATAAGCAACGTCAAGATAACCACGGAGGAGCTTACGAGTGAGGATGGCTCAAAGGGCAACGTCTCCGCTATAGAAATCTCGCTCACAAGGCCTTAATTTTGTTTTATATTTATATAATTCCGAGTTGAAGTAGATGCGGTGGTTTCGTGCTGGATGATAAGGTCAAGGCAATAATCACGAAAAAGCTTGCTGAGTGGGAGGGGGAGGCTCTCAACGCAGATAAGCTGGGAGAGTTGAGGGAGTTAATAACAAAGAAGACGGGCAAGCACAAGTTCTTGCCATACACTAATCTTAAGAAATGGATACGAGAGGTGAAGAAGGAGATGAGAGCTACACATACGGTAGGCGCAAAAAAGAAAACCACAGAGAGTGAGGCGGAGGCACAGGTTGCCACGGCCCCATCCCCACGGCCAGTACATACCGAGGAGCTACCTCAAAAAACTGTTATGTCGCCGTTTGCGGATAGGGTATATTTTCAGAACCTCGCATATGAAGTGGGGAGTATGAGAAGGACGCTTGAGAGGATAAGCAAACAGCTGGATGAACTCGAGAACCAGCTAAAGGAGTTTAGGGAAAGCAAGGAGAGTAAGTAAAAGAAAACTAAAGACTAAAAATTGACTCTCAGCAGTATGCCGCCATTCCATGACGATGCTTCGGTGCCGACCCCAGGAGTAAGCATTAACTTATTCTTCTCGAAGTTGAAGTAGGCCTTCCCTTCAATTCCTGGTGTGTACTTAAGAATGTTTACTTCTATGCCTATATTACGCTTCTCTTGATAAGGTGTGAACCACAATGTATAGATAAGGTGTAATGACCATTCATCGAAATACAGCCCTGGGAAATACCCGCCGCCGCCAGCAAAGAGGGTATACTGGTACGCTTTATCCTCCGGATTATACGTTACCCACCCAGGACCGGGTTTCTCTTCATTAGTAGTCTGCTTGAGCCCGCCTGCACCAAAATCTAAGTGCCCTCCTAGGATGTACAAACGACCTATCGTGCTCATCTCAACCGTAGATAAGGTTAGATTACCATCCTTGCCGAGTTTTCCGTACCACGAGAAGGGTAGCATCACAAGACGTAAATTATTCCACTCTATGTATATTGGTACACCTAGTGCCTGCATATCACCTAGGTTAGTTAGTTGGAGTGCAGGCGTCATCTTCAATTTTTTACCATTTAGTATGTTCCAGAACCAGAGCTTTGTGGAACCGCCCGGTCCCAAGCCCGTTACTGGGTCAAAATAGCCCAAGCCCCAAGTCGACTCCAACTGAAATATCCCTTTCTTGAAGCCGCCGCCGACCAAGTGCTGCTGTACTGTATCCTGTGCCTTTTCCCATGTAGTACCAGTTACGTAGTACATACGTATCTGCCTAATCTTTCCTAGGTTATCGCGCTTTACTTCCGCTCCAGCAAACACAGCATTACTCTTATCCCCTTTCTCATAAACCTCAACAACCTCAACGTTGTTTATCCCCGCCCACTTTTTAAAGAAGTATCTCATGGCTGCACTCTGCTGGACGCCTGTGTATTCCTTATACAGTTGCACCGCAACCGATCCACTCACCAAGAACGCTTTACTGCTCGTCGCGTAATACCCCCTCCCTATACCGCCAGATGGTATCCCTTCCTTATTGCTCTCCCCATACCCAAGAGTACCGATACCCCCTGCACCAAAATAACCCCATGGTTTTATTGCCTTACTTATCGCTCCCAGCATGAATTCTTCTGAAGTTGCTGATACGAACGCATTACTGAAGTACTTGCCACTCTCAGCATACATCAGCTCGGCCGCAACACCCTTCTCCGCATGGCCTATCAGGTCCTCCTTTGGGAGCTGAGGTCTCACACCTAATGATTCTTGTGTTGTTTGCTTAGTGGTCACTGCTCTGTATAGATATGGGGAAGAGTAGTTTTGCACGACCTCCGGGTTAACGTATAACAAACCTGCCCATATCTTGTTCTTGTCAGGCTGGAGTGTACCGAGTATCACACCTTTAGGAACTTCATTATGCCCTTTTGGAACCTCAACCCTTGCGCCTACACCCACCTTACCCATCTGTGTTGCGCCACCCCCACCCCAGGACATAACATCCTTTTTGCCGAATAGGTCCTTATCAAAGAATAGTACTGCACCACCATCAAACCTTGTACTCACTTTTTCGTTCCACTGCTGGTGCCACACAGTATAGAACTGTTGTGCCAGCTCAGGACTTATTTCGTAGGAGCCAGCGTATACCCACGTATTACCCTCTTTTCTGAACACCTCTACATTCATCCCTCTCTTTCCTATCTTGCCACCTTCTTCGAGGTCTTTGTAATCAAACACCGCTGCCGTGATCGCCCCTTTGGGCGCCATGTGCTCAAAAGATATTGCCGCTGTAGTCTCTGCAGTGAGTGGTATCTCAATCTTCGGTTTCTGCCCTTCCTTTGTGATTACCGTCTCCTCTGCTGCGGTCTTCCGCGCCTCCGCATACAGATTACCCTGTCGAATCCCTCTAATGTTCTCCACATTTGACGTAAGCTTCAAGCGGTCCTCTATGGCACTCCTCTCAGTGAGGTTAGTCTCATTCGTCTTAATCTCATTCGTCTGTGTGCCCTTTTCATAAAGGGCTTCAGCCTCGCCCTTCTCTCCTCCCCCTCCGTATGCACCAAACCTTAAGTCCATTTTTTTAGAGCTATCCGTTTTTGTTTCTCCCTCAGTATATACCGTATGTGACTGGCCGCTACCCTCACCACCAACCATCCAGTATTGAAGTTCTCCGAATTTGGGGGGGCGGCTCGGTGCAAGTGAATACATATCCAAGTCAAAGTTGATCACCTCAACATCCATGCCTTGCTCGTTTACACCCATACGCACTATGGGGCCGAAGGCATTAATGAATGCCTCATCTAAGTTTCTCATAAGCACTAGCGGTCCAGCGAACAGGTCAGGATATTTCTGTATATAAAGAGTATCTCTCTGCAGTGATGCATTCACGGCTCTTTGAAAGTCCCCGCTCGTGTAAAACTCACTCTCCTTGAATAATGACACAAACCTGTTAAGATAGAGTTGTGACGCCGGCACCAACATGTTATAAAACTCTTTACCCATAGGCCCTCGTATCGTTGGAGTTTTAGGATGTTTTCTTGTACCCTCATATACTCTGTATGTGTTCCATGCAAGTACTATATCCAGTTTAAACTGGATATCATTTACGTAATCTCTCAGTCCTTCAAGGTCCTTTGCGTTGTTGAATGAGTTCATCCATGATCCCATATATACCATTAGATGAATGATGTCTGCAGGCATGAAGGCTGCCATTATTCTATCCCCATACTTTTTAACGAAGAGTGGTGCATAATTATCTGGTATACTTTGCATTCCTATGATAAATGC
>DYJQ01000033.1 GCA_020723045.1 Candidatus Micrarchaeum sp. | reverse complement strand
AGCTCTTTTGATAAGTTGTTCAAGAACCACATCTTGCCCTTATCCAGTATCCCTACCCCCACTTCAACTCCCCTATTAAGTTTACTTCTCGCGATTCGGCCTTTGAATAGAGTTTCAGTGACGGTTTCCACACCATTCTTCATCTGGCCCTCAAGCGCCAAGTAAAGCTCTGACTTATTCTTAACTACAAAAAATGATTTTGCATCCTCAACCAGCTTACGTGCCTCTTTCGCAATTGGATTGCTCATTATCGCCTCTCCAAACTCTTTTGCAACCTTCTCAGCAACCTCTTTCTTGAAACCATGTTCAACCAGCTTTTTTACCATACGTTCTATAGTTTCATTTATCGCAACCCTAGCAACCTTTGTTCCAATGCGTAGAGGTGGGTAGAGGTCGGCAGCGTCAAGACCAAGAAATAATGCGGATGCAGAGAGGCATAATGCCAACTCCCACTTGCTCTCAGCATTCCTTATACTCTTGGCCATATCGGGCACCCATGTGAGCGGGAGCAGCTCATAGGCTATCTTGCCTGCAAGCTTAGTTGTCTCTACGAATTCCCTATATGTTGGCTCCTTTCCCTGCTCACTACGCCACGCCCAATACTCAGCGCGCCCGCCAAAAGAAGAAGACATACTATACTGTATACTTGCGAAATATATAAACCATTCTATTCAGCAAAATCCAAAAAATCATGAGTGCTCTCATCTATCTTTTGATGATGCGACATCGCTCAGTGCCATATCAAACTTCCTGAAGAAATTATCCCACCCGAAATTCATCTTCACATGCTCCCTTCCAACTCGGCCCATCCGTTCCGCACTCCCAATATCCTCTGCAAGTGAGTTCATGTAGAATGCAATCTCCTCTATGTTATTTGCAAGGAAGCCACTCCTCTTATGCACCACCGTCTCGGCTGGCCCGCCCTCATTTATCGCAATCACGGGTTTTTGAGAGGCCATTGCCTCAAGCGGGACTATACCGAAATCCTCATTAATCGGTGTGAAAAGGACTGCATAGCATCTTGAGTAGAGGTCTATAAGCTCTGGATATGGAATGTTAATGCGAACCTCGCCTATACCCTTTATCATCTCGCATATCTTATTGTAATATTCAACATGCTCCTTCCTCTCCCCTATTAATGAGCCGGCAATCACCAGCCTGAACCCTTTATCGTGCAGGCCGCTCATCCTGAATGCCTCTATGGCCAATTCAAACCGCTTCTCGGGGGTTATGCGAGAAGGATAGAAAAAGAATTTCTCGTAATCGGAGTTGTGATATTCACTGACATTAATGCCCGGTGGGATTATTTCAGCATCGCGGTGTAGATACTTCTTTATGCGGGCCTGCGAGTTTGCAGAATTTGTTACTATCTTCTCGATCTTTGGGACAACATCAAACTCAAACCACTTGTAAAACTGGATTAAACTCCAGAATATGGCTTTCCCAAGCGGGCCTCTTCGTCTCATCCTCCACTCGTAGAGGTCGAATGCCTCGCGGTTCGGCGTGTGGCAGTACCATAGCATCCGTGGGTTATTATTTCGTGCCCACTCACTCGGTGTGCCATGCGCATTAATAACATCGTAATCATCCCTTATTTTTAGGGTGTAATACTGTGCACCGCTCTGCACACCCCACTTGACGCGTTCAGGGAGGATGCCTGCAACACGTACAGGAACATGCGCCCACCCCTGTGTCTTAATAACCCGGATATCAAACTCGCGGAACTCCTTGAACGTGTTCTCCGGTACGTACCTGTATGTGTAGATTATTGGGTCATACCTCCTTGCGATCTCCAATACCACCCTCTCAAGACCGCCCCGTACGTTCAGGGACGGTTGCAATAGGATGAGGTCCATAGCACTCATTTCGCAGTATAATTTTTAAAAGTGAAGCTTTTCTGATAGCTTATAAACCTCACCCTCCTGAAATAAACCGCTGTGTCGTTGAGGCACTGGTGAATAGCATGAAGATAAACATATCCGAGAAGGACGGAAGGACGTATAAGACCGAGCTCAGCGGTGATAAGGCCGCTGCACTTTTTGGCAAGAAGATAGCTGAGGAGATTGAGGGAGACCTCATAGGCGCCGCTGGCTACGTATTTATCATCAAAGGCGGGAGTGATAATTCAGGGTTTCCCATGCGTGCTGATGTACCCGGAAGCGGGAAGAAGAGTGTGCTGCTCAGTGGCGGTACAGGTATAAGGAAGGCTACACACGGCGCAAGGGTGAGGAAGACTGTGAGGGGCAATGTTGTATCTGATGAGATTTCACAGCTTAACCTCACTGTAAAAAGCGAGGGCGCAACAAAACTTGCCGAGCTGTTCCCGCCAACGCCAAAAGCGGGGGATGAAAAGAAGGAAGCACCCAAGGCAAATGCCGCCCCAAAGAAGAAGTGAGTGTGCTTTACTGGTGATTAGAGAATGCAACCCGAGATAAACATTGTAATGCTCGGCCATGTCGACCACGGCAAGACCAGCATAACCAAGGCGCTGAGTGGTGTGTGGACGGATACGCACAGCGAGGAGATAAAGAGAGGTATTACGATAAAGATCGGGTATGCTGATGTTGAGATAAGGAAATGCCCTAAATGCAGTGGGACGCAGGCATTCGGAACTAAGGAAGTGTGTGCGCACTGCGGTGCAAAGACGGAGGTTGTACGCAAGTTCTCCATACTCGATGCACCCGGCCATGAGACGTTGATGACCACTGCGATTGCGGCTTCAAGCATAACCGATGGCGCCATACTGGTGATTGCCGCAAACGAGGAGTGCCCACAACCGCAGACGTTGGAGCACTTGATGGTGCTCGAGATACTCGGGATTGACAAGATCATTGTGGTGCAGAATAAGGTGGATGTGGTTTCACCTGAAAAGGCAAAGGAGAATTATGAGAAGATCCGCGAATTCCTCAAGGGCACGAGAGCTGAGAACGCGCCCATCATCCCCATGGCGGCAAACTACGGTATAAATGTGGATGCACTGCTTGAGGCAATCTACACAAACATCCCTGTGCCGCAGAGGAATTCAAAACTGCCGTTGAGGATGTACATAGCACGGTCATTTGACGTGAACAAGCCCGGCTCAGAACTCACACGATTGGTAGGGGCGGTTGTAGGCGGCTCGATTATACAAGGTGAGATTGCGGTCGGTGATGAGATTGAGGTGTCCCCGGGGATTATCATAGACCCCAAAAAGGGGGTTTATGAGAGGTTATACACAACAGTCACCGATATAAGGTGCGGTGGCGAGAAGGTGGAGAGGGCAGGGCCGGGTGGGCTTCTGGCGATATCAACACTGCTCGACCCATCGCTTGCAAAATCTGATGGGCTTGTGGGCCAATTTGTGGGCAAGCCGGGTACGCTCCCCCAGCCTGTTAACGAGCTTCATCTGGAATACGAGCTCATTGAGAGGGCTGATATGCAGATGCCACTCCTACAGTTGGGCGAGCCTATGGTGCTAAGCGTTGGCACGGCCGTCTCGGTTGGTGTAATAAAGAACCTCAAGAAAGGGGTTGCAACCGTATCACTCAAGAGGCCCATCGTTGCAGAGAAGGGGAGTAAGGCAGCCATAAGCAGGCGGTCTGGAAACCGGTGGAGACTGGGCGGGTTTGGGATTATAAAATGAGGAGATGAGTCGTTAAGCCGGATTTTGTTAAGATGGTTGTGTGCAACCCAAAGCAAAGAAATTTACATATAATCCTGCCGTGCGGTGTTTTGGCCTTTGATTTCCGAAAAAAAGATTTTACACGCTCCGTTTCCCTTTTCTGGTGCGGATATTCATTTCAATAGTGGTTGCACAAAAACTTCTGCAAACTATGGCGCTAAAATCCCCCGTCTGAGAAAAATACTGCCATAAGAAATAAAAAGACCTGCTTGCAAAATGGAAAAACATGGGTGCGGATGCTGGGCTTGTCAACGAGTTTGAGGAATTCCTTTCGACAATATACGGCCCACAGATTGCACAGTTGAAGAGCGTATTCCCTAAAAAGAGAAGCCTGTTTGTTAATTACCTAGATTTGGAGAAATGGAATGCTGAGATTGCAGACACACTCATCGCCGAGCCGGATAAGGTGATTGATGCTGCGTGTGAAGCGCTCGAGAGGTGCGGCATTGCAAAAACGTATGGGTATGACCCGCACGTACGGTTTACAAACCTCCCCGATACCGGCCTGCTCATACAGGATATTGGAGCCGCGCACATAGACCGGCTCATACGCGTTGAGGGGGTTGTCACAAAGAGGGTTGAGACAAAACCCAAGGTTAAGGTTGCGATCTACAAGTGCTCAAACTGCGGTGCCACGTATAAAGTCATTATGACAAAGAGCGCCAAACCTATGAGTGTGTGCGAGGTGTGTAAAAAGAAGATAGATTTCTCTGAAGAAGAGTCGTATTTTGTTGATGTACAGGTGGCCGAGATGCAGGAACTGTTGGAGCGGTTGAAAGGGGGTGCGCCTGCAAGCCACATCCAGCTGATAATTGAGGATGACCTTGTGAATGTAATCAATCCGGGAGACAACATAATAGCCACTGCAATAGTACGGATACGACCACCCGTAAAACCGCAGGGCAAGGTGGATAATATCTATACTAAATACTTGGATATAGTGTGCATCGATATGATGCAGAAGGATTTTGAGCAGATAGAGATCACCGAGCAGGAGGAGGCAAAGATCAAGGAGCTGGCTAAGGACCCAACAATAATCGCGCGTGTTGCCCACTCCATCGCACCTGGTATATACGGCCACGAAAAGATAAAGGAGGCGATATGCCTCCAGTTGTTTGGAGGCACACGCGATAAATTCCTGCCCGGCGGTGCACCCATAAGAAATGATATTCACCTATTGCTCATAGGCGACCCCGGTGCTGCAAAAAGCCGTATTCTCCAGTATGCTGCTGATGTGGCCCCAAAGAGCGTCTACGTGAGCGGGAAGTCTGTCACGGGAACGGGCCTCACAGCATCAGCTGAGAAGGACGAGCTGGGTGATGGCGGGTGGGTGCTCAAGGCAGGCGCCCTTGTGCTCTCGAGCGGGGGGTTGGCGGCGATTGATGAGTTCGATAAGATAGATGATAATGAGAGGGGAGCACTTCACGAAGTAATGGAGACACAAAGCGTGAGTGTGGCTAAGGCGGGTATCGTTGCCAAGTTCAGGGCCAAGACTTCGATAATCGCGGCGGCAAACCCAAAGTATGGCAGGTTCAACCTCAACCAGTATCCTGTAGAGCAATTCGATATACCTCCCACACTGCTCAGCAGGTTCGACCTTATATTCCCTGTGTTTGATGACCTTGATGAGGAGAGGGATAGGGAATTGGCGAGGCACATACTCAACTCGCATGCGAGGATAGAGGAGAAGAAGGATGATGTGATAATCGATAAGGACTTATTGAGGAAGTACATTGCATATGCAAGGAAGAATATTGCCCCATCCCTTACAAAAGAGGCGATGGACGAGATACAGAATTATTATGTTGAGTTGAGAAAGCTTGGTAAGAAAGAGGGTTCAGTCCCCATAACCGCACGGCAGATTGAGGGCCTTATAAGGATGGCGGAGGCGTCTGCCAAGGCAAGGCTCAGCGACGTCGTTGAGATAGAGGATGCGAATAGGTCAATCTCGCTGTTTGATTACTCGCTCAAACAGATCGCGATGGATAGGAGCACTGGAAAGCTGGATATTGATATAATCGCTACGGGCCAGCCTAAGGCTAGGACGGAGAAGTTCACGCTCATAATGAACATCATAAAAGAGCTCTCAAATAAGTATGATATGATTGATATAAACGAGATAAAGAGCAGGGCAAGGGAGTATAATGTGGATGAGAGCGAGGCGGGGCGGCTTGTAGACCAGCTGCTCGATCGCGGTGAGTTGTATAGGCCAAAGCATGGTTTCGTAAAACTGCTCGATAAAAATAGAGGTTAGATTTTAAAGCGGGCCATCGGGAAAGGGCTGGGATACATTGGGCCTAAATAGGGGTTTAGAATTTAAACAATACCCCCTCTAATTCAAATCGATGAGAACAGTACTACAACTCCTCCTGCTCTTCATTATAGCGCAGATGCTCGGCTTGGTTGTGGCAAATGCTTTCATGCACGATAATGGCGGGATGTTTTTCAGGGATGACGGATATTCCACATGGGACTTATTATCTATAGTATTGGGGTTTGCGTTTGCGGTGCTGTTTTCCCTTGCACTTGTTAAAATAAATAGAGAGGTATTGTTCAGGCTGCTTGAGTTTATCGTGATAACATCTGCCGTATTCATTGTATTCGACGGGATTGGGTGGTACCTTGGGTTTGATTGGACGGCGTCGCTTGTGTTTGCCGTTATGTTGGGTATTGCAAAGTTCTTTGACCCCCGCCTGCGCAACGCCACTGCAACACTGTCGAGTACTGGCGTTGCGGTAATGTTCGGGATGTTTCTCACATTCACAGATGCGATCATATTCATGATTGTTATAAGCATTTACGACTATGTTGCAGTATTCATAACACGGCATATGGTCACACTGGCATCGGAATTCGGAAAGAGGAAGATGTCATTCTCAGTGGCATCTGAGGAGAGGGTGGTGGAGAGGGCTAGGGTTATTATGCCAAGCGGAAAAGTAAAAGAGAAACTGGAAGAAAAAACAGAATTGTTGGAGTTGGGAACGGGGGATATTGCGATCCCATTGGCGTTCAACATTGTGGTGTTCAAGACAGTATTTCCGTATAATCCTGCCGCTGCAATGAGTGGGTATATTGTGATGTCCACATTCTCACTGCTCGCACTTGCACTCCTCTTGGTGTACGTTAAGAAAAATAGGCTATTCCTACCTGCACTCCCGCCCATACTCCTCGGTAGTGTGGCCGGCTATGTAATTGCATACCTAAGCGGAATCATTGCCTAATTCTAATCCCTCGCTCGTAATCCTCCACAACCTGCACACAAACCTACGTTTAAGAAAAAGAGGCCTAATAGAAAAATAGAAGATTTTACAGCTTGTTATCTGATGTCGCACCACGCGATGTTATCTCAATCCGTGGCGGTACGAGCGGTGGTGCAAGGTTTACGGCTCGAGCGACAAACACGCCGTTCACACCCGAACTGAAGTTTATCAGGTTCAACAGCGGTTGTGCAATCTCATTGGGCAGTTTCTTCTCCATCCTCCAGCCATCCTCAACCTTCTTTGCGCCAACTACGGTATCCTTTGCATACACAGTACCGCTCACCTTGAGATAGCCAACTTTATCAGCATAATTAACGCTGTACGTGAAGTCAATCATCATGTCATCATTCACTGCCTTTACATCATCTACATTTATGTTGATGTTGAGGCCGCTGATGAGCGCATCCCTCTCGCGTTTTGCTTCAACATAATTCAGCCTTACTCCTCTGAATTCAACCATATTTAAACACCTCTTCAAATATTGCAGTGTAAAATATTTAAGCTAATTCCTAAACTCTCATCAAAATGTAAAATGTAAATTAAAGCTAAATATTCTGATACCGCATCACCTCAAACGGCCCAACCTTGGATGACACCTCTTTTATCTCGCGCTCCTTGAGGTCGATGTACATATGCAGAAGCTCATCGCTGAACACACCCTTCAGGAAATCATGGTCGCTCAAAAGTGCACTCAACGATTCCGCGAGCGAACGCGGCGGTGCAATCTCTTTCTTATCATCAAATGAGAGCTTCTTGGCTATGCCATCTGCCCCAGCCGCAACTATTGCGGCATATGCCATGTATGGGTTGATTGTGGGGTCGGCGAGCCTATACTCCACCCTCTTATCATACTCTCCCTTAAGCGCGGGTGGTATCCTCACCACATTGCCTAGTGCCATAACCTTCTCGACATGCACTATATCCTTGTATGAAAGCGTTGATGGGAGGAGGAATGCACTCAGTGCCCGTGCATGGTCCATAACACCCGCAAGGAAGTAGTACCCCGTCTTGCTCAGCGGTTCGCCACCCAAATCGAGGAATGCATTTTCATCGCCTTTCCATGCGCTCATGTTCAGGTGCACTTCATTCATGGGTTCATAGTTCGAGAGCTTAGGCACGAATGTTGCGATGGCGCCCACCAGCATCGCCGCATTCTTTGTAAGATGTTTTACAGTAACAAAATCATCAGCGGCCTTGAGCAAGCCCGCAGACCCCAGTGCAATCTCATGCTGCAGCCGTCCCTTCTCATGGTGCATCGAGACTACTTCTACACCCGTAAGGTCTGCATAATCGCCCACCTGCAACCGTATCGCACGGCCCACATCCGCATTCATGGTCTGGAACCTTCTCGACCCCAGCTCAATTTCACCGTCATACTGGCTCATAGTAAGCTCGCGTCCATCGAAATATGCACCATAGCTGAAATGCGAGTTATCCGTCACGAGCGAGTCCATCACAAGAAAGTCTATCTCTGCACCAACCTCAAATGAGAGCTTGAGCTTCGCTTCGAGTTCTTTTGTCTTTGAGAGGAGTGTGCGCGGGTCGAGTGGCGAGTCTGCAGATGCGATCAGGCGCACCGTGCTGGGCTCCCACGGGATCACTGCAAACGTATCTGCATCGGGGATGAGTTTAACATAATCGCCCCCCTCGTAAAACATGGAATTGCGGTCCACTGTTATAATGCCCTCCTTAAATGATGAGGGTTCGAGGTTCCTAGCTGGGATGGTGACACATTTCATATAACCGAGAATGTCGGTATAGTGTATGTCAACCCATCTGTACCTATCTGCATTTATTTTATCTATTACCGTATTAGCGTCTGCGGCCATCTTCATCACTAAAATAGATATGAAGGATAAGTTATATTAATTTCATAATTCAAACATAAGTGCCTGCCGGGGTATTGGGATGCACGGCTGTAAGTTCAGAAGGTGTTTATGATGATAAAGAGATGCGAACGGTGCGGCAGAGAAACGCACTTGCTTGAGAAGTGTTATTTCTGCGGGAAGTATGTGTGCAACAAATGTGAGCACGCTTCCAAGAGGCTTCATAAGGTCACGCGCATAGTAATATGCAAGGGATGCTTTGGTGATGCAAAGAAGATGAAAGAATACGAAAATATGAAGTAATTTCTCTATTTTTTACCATATACAGCCAAGCGTTTTAAATGTTGCTGATAAGAAATTTAGAGGCGCCGCAGTAGCTCAGTCCGGGAGAGCACTCGGCTGAAGCGTTGCATTCCGCGTGGGAATGCTGCCTCGTGATTAACCTGCTCTCTTAATGGAATAGTTATAGGCCATATACAGGGTGCGGGTGGAGGCTGTTGCACAAACTCCGTTTGTGCAAGCCGTCAACCGAAGTTGACACAACACGAGGGAGGGGGTTTTTACCCTCCATCAGTGACCGAGGGATCGTTGGTTCAAATCCGACCTGCGGCATTTCTTTCTTGTGGTGCTTCATAGCCAGCATAGCCTTAGGGGTCTTGTAATTTCCAACCCCCGCCCTGTAAACCGCAGGATTAAAAGAGGTCCTGCAGTTTCTTGATTTTTGTATTCTCACTAGCTCGTAAAAGTCCTTTCTTGCAGATTCTGAAAATAGCACTTAGAAATTGGTCATAAAGAATCAGCCAGATAAAACGTTTCGTGTTTGAGTATCCATTTCTGCAAGGAGCCTTGTGCAATTCACCAATCCAGATAAGCCGGCTTATAATCTGATCATAATTGTGCCCATGTGATAACACCTATTCTTGGTTAAAGAGCCCGGCAAGATCGTTGCATCAAAGAAATGGTTGTTTAAAGGTTTTGCCCCAAATTAATAGCAAGGTGTTTTTATGGCCGGTGCGGAAACCTCATCATCCGAAATGTTATCTCGCCTCACAACAGAGGAGCGCGAGCTGCTCACGTTCAAGAGCGACGGTACGGGAAAGGATTACATAAGCAAGTTCATAAGCGGGGCGTATAAGGACGATATGGATACAGTGCAGTTTTATGTGTTGCAGGGATATTCGGCAAACCTCCAAGACGCCAACGGCAACACACCGTTGATGGCCGCGGCATACAACGGCCACATAAGCGTGGTGAGGTACCTGCTCTCGCATGGCGCCGACGTCAACTTCCAGAATAATAATGGCGTTACCGCAATAATGTATGCTGTTGCACAGAAGAGGATTGATGCGGTGCAGTACATGATGGCGTTTGAGCCAGACCTTGGGCTCAAGAATACTGCTGGCCTAACAGCGCTTGATATCGCAAAAAAGATGGATTATAATGAGGTTATTGAGCTGCTGGAAGGAGAGGCAGGGACGCGGTAGTTTAGCTATTGGGGTTAGTTGATACGGCTGTGTATAATGCTCGGTCA
>DYJQ01000032.1 GCA_020723045.1 Candidatus Micrarchaeum sp. | reverse complement strand
CAGAGCGGAGCAATGCGAAAGTCATCGGGAAAATTGGAGAGCCCCCGATGGGATTGAGCATTGCGGAGCCAGAGCGGAGCAATGCGAAAGTCATCGGGAAAATTGAAGAGCCCCCGATGGGATTTTCAACGGTTCTTTCTTGTGGCAAAGATTTTCTTGCAAGAAAGAAAATGTTTGAACCCACGACCTCTCGCTGTCCTTTTTCTTTCGGTTTTCGTGCTCGCGCACGAAACATCCTAAAGAAAACCGACACTAAAAGAAAGGAACTATGCCCTTTTTCTTTCGGTTTTCGTGCTCGCGCACGAAATATCCTAAAGAAAACCGACACTAAAAGAAAGCCCTTCTTCGTGCCGTTTCTGAGCGGATGGGAATATATCCCATCTACTCTTACAAGGCGAGCGCTCTACCACTGAGCTACGGAGGCACTCTTTTGAAATTCACAATAAGAAAATTTAAATAAATAGGTTTGAAAGCAGGCTGTTGACAATGCTTATGAAAAGGAATAGGAAGCCAAGCCCAGCTATAAGAAAGAACGGCAATAATGTTAGGCCATCCCTCGCAGAGCCGCTCCGTATCACTGCAAGTATGAATGAGGCAAATAGCGAGGTGATTATGGTTGCAACTACTATGAACACCTTGAAATCCTCCGCACTAATCTGCGGCGGAGAGAATGAAATAAGACCAAATGACTGGAAGTTCTGGCCCGTGGGTATATGCGCCCACACCGCACCAAGTGTCGCTATGAGTTTATAGGACACTGCAAACAGGAAAGGTGCACCGATTAGGGCCGCGAACGTTATGAAGATAACATACATCACCATTGATGAACTGGCCTCTTTGTACATGATTTGCATCTTGCGAAGGTCGGATGCGGTCCTCTCCAGTATCTCGCCTATCTCACCGCCGGATGCAATACCAAACTTGAGTACGCTTGCAGTCCTCTGCAAGTACTTTGAGTTGAACCTGCCAGAAAGATAAGTAAGCGAATCAGCTATGGATTCCCCGCTGAACGTCCTCTTCATCGCGTTCTGCACCTCTTTTGAGAGGATACCAAACTCCGGTGTTGCGGCCCTCCAGAGCGCCTGCTCAATCGGCAGGCCCGCACGTACATTCGCAGCGGACAGCTGTAGGAAATCTGGAAGCACTGCCTCAAGCTCTCGTTTACGCGCATCAATCTGAACTATTAAGTATGCATAAAATATCATTGAAACTGCAATCACTGCAACAATCTCAATAACTATGAACATTATGAGCCCGCCCACAATATCGGCGGCTATCTCGCCCGCACCGGCAAACGGCTGCGAGAACAGCAGGAGATAGTCAGTTGCAAATACCGAGATGAGGAAGAGAATGAGGCCGAATGCAACTGATAAGAAGGCTATCGTACCCAGTGCACCCTCTGCCTCGCCCACCATCCCAGCCATATCTAGGAATCTTGAAACCTCGCGAATGATACCCCTCGGAAGAAACCTTCCTATCCTGTCAAACCCGCTCATATTCATACCTCAAATCCCGGCAATATCTCTTGCCCATCCTACACCTCAAACCTCGGCCTTGAACTCTCAATCATCGTAAGGAATATGTACTGCACCAACAATATAAGTAGGAGCGTGCCCCACAATAATATTTGAGTGAACGGCACCCCTGTAAACGTGAGCAGTGTAACCATCAGCGTTACGCCCAGCGATGGCACAATTATACCGAATAGCATATAGAACATGCCAAGAGGGTTGAGCTTTTGGCCGTATGCCTTTATCTCGATTATCTGCTCCTGCGACATCTGGTCGAGTATGGTCTCGAGTGCTACTGCAATGTCAGAGCCTGACCGTATCGAGTTGACCACTTGGAGTATGAGCCTCTTGAATGGTTTTGATGGCGTCTCCTCAGCCACATCCTCCATCGCAACATCAAGCGGTACGCCTAGGTTCGTCTTGTCCATTATCTCCCTAAACACAAGGCTAACCTCGCCGTAATCGTTTGTGAGATGGCTTACTGCATCGTAGAGCGGGATACCGCCCCTTATCTCGATCAGAAGTTGTCTCCCTGCAAACAGGAGGTCCTTATCTATCCTGCGCTCGCGCCGGCTCACAGAGACGTCAACCCGCTTCATGAAGAAGAGAAACACCAGCACAAGAGTGATGGGGAATAGAATAATGAGCCAGAGCAGGTTTATGAACGCGGTGATAAAGACCAGCGCGTATATTATGAGCATAACGAGGGAAACTAGTGTTGAGTATACCACCGCATCCTTTATGTAATCCGGAGGCGATTTCTTAATCTTTGCGATACGAAGGCTCTTACGCAAATCCGGAAAGAATGAACCAATATACTCGATGAACGCGTCAAACGTTGAACCCTTTCTTGGGCCGGCACCGCTTAATTCAGAAGACATGACACCACGTACAGAATATACCATGAAATAATTTAAATATGTTGCCTTTAATATGCACCTCATGAGTATGCGCGCACGTGGAATGAGGGATGTGCTCCCCGAAGATGAGATAATATACAGGCGGATTGTTGGCGTAATAGAGAACAGCTACATAAAGTATGGGTTTGACCCTGTATCACATCCCGCAATCGAGCGGCTTGATGTGCTCGAGGCTAAGAGCGGCGAGGGCATAAAAACAGAGATATTCAGGATGGATGATAATGAGTTGGGGTTGCGGTTCGACCTCACTGTTTCGCTGGCAAGGATGGTGGCAGAGCACTCTGAGTTTCCATACCCCTTCAAGAGGTACTGCATAGAGAAGGTGTGGAGAAGGGAGGAGCCACAGTACGGCCGGTATAGAGAGTTCATGCAGGCTGATGCGGACATAGTAGGGTGTGCGGGGATGGAATGCGAGGCGGAGCTGATCGCGTGCGCATGCGATGTCCTAGATGAGATTGGGATACGTGATTATAGGGTTTTGATAAACAACAGAAAACTGCTTACAGCCGTACTCGAGCATGTTGGTGTTGAAAAGGAGAAGGTTGAGAGTGCAATAAGAATAGTGGACAAGCTTGACAAGAAGGACAGGAATGATGTTGTGAAGGAACTGGAAGAGAATGGCATTAAAAATGGTGATGAAATAGTAGATGCGTTCAACAAGGATATGGCGTATTATGAACAGATAGACGGGTGTGCGGAGGGCGTGAAAGAGCTGAAGGAACTGTTATCACTCCTTGAGGTTTATGGCATCAAGAACTACAGGTTCGAGCCAAGTATTGCCAGGGGGCTGGGTTATTACACGGGCACTGTTTATGAGATTAAGAGCGCGGATGCACAGCTCGGCACGATAGTTGCCGGGGGCAGGTATGACAAGCTCATAGGCATTTATTCAGAGAGGGATGTGCCCGCGGTTGGCATCTCATTTGGGATTGATCGAATCGCGACACTGCTGAAAAAAGAGGATAAGAGAAAGACGTATACCCAGATTGTTGTTGTGAATGTGAAGGAGAGCAATAAACCGGCGTGCATAGCCTATGCGCGGGAATTGAGAAAGAATGGGATTGCGACACGGGTTGACCTTATGGGCAGGAACATGAGAAAACAGCTCGATTATGCATCCTCAATCGAGGCCGAGTTTGTGGGGATTGTTGGCGATAAAGAGGCCGAGTCTAAGACGATAACAATAAAGAACCTCACGAGCGGGGAGCAGGAAACAATTAAAATTGAGGATGCAATCAAAAGGCTGAAAACTCAAATGCGGGTGAAAAACCATAAAACTTAAATCCGCTTAAGGGGGCCCTTAACTTGAACTGGGGCTCACCCTTACTGCAACCACACCCGTGGTCGTGTATGGCTGGTCGTTGACTTTGTATGTCAGCTTGACCCTTATTTTTTCGAGTGTGCCGGCCCTTAAAGCACCATGCTGGTTGAACAGTGCGCTTACAACGATCGGTTTGTTTTGTTTCACAAGGCCCTGGGAGTTGTCCGCAGGTACTGTTTCCCCTGTGCTCAGCATGGTTAGTTCAGCGCTCACTTCATCAATTTCATAGCCGAGGCCGTTGTTGAGTTGAAGATTAAATTTGCCACCCTCGGTGAGCGACATGGACTTGCACTGGAGGCTGGGTTGGAACAGGCACTCCTCATTCATATACTGCTTTGGGTCAAACACACCAACGGAATATAGAATCGTGAGAACCGCTGCGAGAATTATGAGCGCCCAGCCGTAGGTCATGAGATATTCAAGTGAGGACTGACCTCTCATCATGGGTAGAAATACGAATTATAATTTAATAAACATATATTGCCCAATCATATACGGAGGGGTTGCACTATGTTCTCCGCGCTTGGAAAGGAGCTAAGGAAGTTTCCGCTTTATGAATCCTCTGTATATGAGAAAGAGGGGCATATGAGCGTGATGGAGGGGGGCATTGTCCTTGATTTCAACGGAAGCGTGATAGACATATCACATCTTATGATAGAGGACGTACGGGTGCTTGAGGTGCTACCTTCCGCCAAATGTCATGTGGGCCTAAAGTACTGCAATTATATGGGCAGCACCGTTGATTTGAGGATGGTAATGTCTGAGGAGGACTATCGCTTCCTCTCCTCTGCAATTAAAAAATGAGTGGGTGAGATTATGGAATTTGAGGACGTAAGCACAATGAAAACAGATGAGCCGGTCTCTTTGGCAATATCGAAGATCATAAACGGCGAGCCGTGCGTGATCGTTCTGAATGGGGATGAGTACCATGGCATATTCACGGACCTTGATGTGAGAGAGGTTATCGACACGTCAAAGGAAAAGATAGGACCGTTGTGCGAGAAGGCGCCGCTGCTCAAAGAGAATGCGGATGTGCGCGACACTGTCAAATTATTTCTTGATGGCAGGTATAAAGCCCTTCCGATAAAGACGGCCGCAGGATACAAAGTCATAAGGAGGAATAAGTTCCTTAAGTACCTGCTCAAGCTCAGCCTACTGCCCCAGGCCTCGGTGAGCGAGATCATGAGCACGCCCCCCTACACAATCGAAGCAAGCGAAAGTGTGGGAAGGGCGCGCGAGATTATGAGAAAGAATAATATTAGGAGGGTTATTGTCACTGAAGATGGCCTGCTTGCTGGCATAGTAGCAATGCAGGATATACTCTCGCCATTGGAGTCGCCCAAGGATAGGCTGCCATTCGTTAAGGATAAGGAGAGCACGGCTACAATGCCGATTAGCAGTTATATGAAGAGGGAGGTTAATGTGCTCCCGCCTACTGCGAGCATTGTCGAAGCAACGAGGGTGCTCGAGAACTCTACTGCGTCATCAGTTGTGATCGCTGAGGAGAGACGGCCGCTCGGCATTGTGAGTGTGAGAGATATATTCGAGATAGTAGCCGCTCAAAAAGAGAGTGAGCCCATATACTTCAGCGGTATGGATAGGGCGGATGAAGAGCATCTACCAGAAGTGAAATCAACAATTGAGAGGACCCTCGCTAAAGTAAAAAACATGGCCCGCGTAGAGTACCTTGCCGTGCATTACAAGAAACAGAGATACAAGGGGCTGCGGAGCAGGTATGAAGTGCTTGTTAGGATGAAGGGCGACAAGATGGTCTCAGTATCGAGTGCGGATTGGGATATAAGAACTGCTACGCAGAGCGCAATGAAAGAACTGCTTAGTGTCATTAAAAAATATGCATTAAAAAACAGGGTGCTCGCAAGAGAAAGGGAGAGGAACAAGAGAAGGGAATAAACTTAACTAATATTAACCGACACTTTATCAATCTCTTCTTTCTTTATGGTTATTGTTTTTATGCCCGCTGCATCAAATGATGCAGGTGCTAAGTTGATATTCACATCCAGTGGCCTTACTATAGCAGTCTGCTGGTCTTTGAGAGTGAACACAAACACTGGAGGGTTTGCAGATACATACTCAATTTTGCCTGCAGGAAGATAGACATACAATGTTGTTTCAGTGCCCGGCCCGTATGCAGAAGCCGCCTCTATTGCGCCTACAATCTTTGACATCGAGCGCTCTGCCTGTACCGACTCGGAGAATGTGGCAAAATCCATTATTACGGGGATCACAGCGTACAGGAGAATGAATACGAGAACAACTGCAAGGCCTATTATCACGAGCGCCTCTGTGCTCGCCTGCCCTCTCTTCCCAAACATAAATGTAATATTGAGATGTCAAATTAAAAAAGGTTATGAGAGCCAATTATTGTGCGTATGCAAGGGATTTTATATGATTGATAAATACGACAAAAAGCTTGAAGAAAAGTGGATGGAGTACTGGTACTCAAACAACATATACGAGTTTGTTGATGATGGAAAACATGAGCTCTACATTATAGACACGCCCCCGCCATTCACTTCTGGCAAGATGCATATGGGCCACGTGCTCAGTTATTCGCTTTTCGATTTTGCCGCGCGGTTCAAGAGGATGAAAGGGTATGCCGTACTCTACCCGCAGGGGTGGGACTCGCAAGGGTTTCCGACTGAAGTGAAAGTAGAGGCAAAGTATGGGAGAGGGTTATCGAGAGAGGAGTTTGTTAAGAAATGTGTAGAGTGGACTGAGGAGTTCATATCCATGATGAGAAAACAAATGCAGAGGATGGGTTTCTCAGCGGATTGGAAGCGCGAGTATGTGACAATGAAACCCGAGTATCACAAGAAAGTGCAACTCTCCCTTATGAAGATGTATGAGCAGGGCCTTGTGTACAAAGCCGCACACCCTGTGTTCTGGTGCCCGAACTGTGTAAGCGCGATTGCAAAGGCTGAGACGGAAGAGGTGCCGAGAAATACAAAACTCAACTATCTTAAGTTCAAGTGCGATGATGGGAAAGATCTGTTGATTGCAACAACACGGCCGGAATACCTGCACGCATGCGTTGCGGTTTTCGTGCACCCGGATGATGAAAGGTATAAGGGGATTATTGGAAAGGAGATTGAGACACCGCTTGGGAAGAAGGTCAAGATATATAGTGATGTTGATGTGGAGAGGGATTTCGGTACTGGCGTGGTGATGGTGTGCACATTCGGAGATAAGCAGGATGCAGTGTGGGTGTACAGGCACAACCTCCCTGTGATCGATGCAATTGATGAGCACGGTCGGCTGAAGAATGCTGGCGAGTTTGACGGCCTTAAACTTGAAGAGGCAAGGGCAAAGATAATGGAAAAATTGGAGGCTGAAGGGAAGGTTGAGAAAATAGAGCCACTCAGCCAGGTTGTGAAGATACATGATAGGTGCAAAAAGCCCATTGAGCTGAAAGTATCGGACCAGTGGTTCTGCAAGATTGATGGGTTCCAGCGGGATATAATCACAGCCGCAAAGAAGATGAAGTGGATCCCAGAGTTTACATTGCAGTACCTAATAGATTGGACGAATTTCATTGAGTGGGACTGGGTGATCTCGAGACAGAGATATTTCGGCACGCCAATCCCGTTCTATGTATGCAAAAAATGCGGTAAAACGAAAGCGGTGGATGAGAGCGAGCTGCCGTTCAGGCCTGAGAATGCAAGAAAGGATATCAAATGCGAGTGCGGCGAGACAATGGTTCCGGAAACGAGCACGTGCGACTGCTGGGTAGACTCGAGCATCACACCTCTTATTATTGCTGGGTGGCCTGAAAAGGGATGGGAGAGATATTTCCCTGCCACACTGAGACCGCAGGGTATTGAGATAATAAGGACGTGGGCATTCTACACTGTATACAGGTCGCTCATGCTCACGGGCAAGCCTCCTTTCAAGGAGGTACTGCTTAATGGCAACGTGCTCGGTCCTGACGGCAAAAAGATGAGCAAGAGCTTGGGCAACATTGTGGACCCGCTCGAGTTGATCGAGCAGTACTCTGCGGATGCCGTGAGGATATGGTCTGCATCGAGCGGGGCGGCTACGCATGACCGGCCGTTTAACTATCAGGAGATGAAGTTTGCACAGGCATTCATAAACAAGGTGTGGAATGCATCACGGTTTGTGCAGGCATCATGCGCCGATTATGTTGAGGGTGAATATGACTGCGCACCGACGGATAAGTGGATACTCGGGAGGCTTGAGGAAACGCAGAAGAAAGCCGAAGAGGCATATGAGAATTATGACTACTTTACCGCAATGAGTTCGGTGGAGAACTTCTTCTGGCATGATTTCTGCGATAATTATCTTGAGTTTGTTAAGCATAGGATTTATGGGCAGGGTGGCGGGAGTAAGAGGGCCGCACAAAAGACCCTCCTTACCGTGCTCAACCATTCGCTGAAGATTATGGCGCCCATAATCGCATTCACAACTGAAGAGATTTATCACGAGATGTTTGCTAAGAGCGAGAAAAAGGATAGTATACATCTGAGCGAGTGGCCCGGCGCTGTGATTGATAAAATTGATGGAGATGTAATGGAGCGCGGTGCATTGCTTGTCAAAGTTATTGGTGAAATAAGAAAGCACAAGAGCACAAGAAAACTCTCAATGAAAGAGGAGATGCCTGCAATGAGGATTGCACTGCCAAAAGATGCAATGGTGCACGGTGAAACTATAAAAGAGGAAGTCGAGAAAGTCGGGAATATAAAGAACGTGGACTTTGTAGCGGGCGAGGCGGTCTCGATCCTTGAATAAGTGAAAGATCCATATGATACCCGGACTGCACATCAACACTGTTGCGGAGCTTCTCTACTATTTTGGTATGAGTGGCTTTTGGGGTGCTTTTCTTCTCTATATTCTATACGGCATTGCAACTGCCCTTGATTCCATATACTCAGTTGCGCTCAACATACCAGATGGTGCGACTGGGATTGCACCCACTGCCGCCCAGATGCTCTCTGCAAAAGGGATGGTCGGGAGGGGCGTGTATTCATACATTATGGGCGGAGTAATTGGTATTGGGGTTTCGCTAGTGTCACTCCCCATATTGTATACTATACTTCCTATACTACAACCGTTCTTCCAAGAGAATATGCTTCCCATACTGCTGTTCGCATCATCGCTCGTTCTCTTGAATGATTTTAATGTGCAGAACCTTGCAGTGTTCTTGATCGCAGGCATATTCGGGATGTTTGTGCTTAATTCTGGCGCTAGTGACAACCTGATATTTCCAATGTTTGTTGGCTTTTTCACACTGCCGATGCTGATGACAAAAACGGTGGTGCTCGAAGTTGAGGAGGGTTACAGCAAGAGAATCGGCTGGGCCGCGCCTATAATCGCATCAATCGTTACGGCTATTGCATACATGATCCCGGGAGTTGCAACACCCACAATGATAATCGTGTTTGCTGGATTGTTTGCAAACATACGTGATGATGAGTTTGTTAGTGCGCTCGGCGCGATAAATACCGCCAACATCATATTCTCAATAATGATGATCGACTTCATTGGGAAGGCAAGGACAGGTGTTGCGATAGTCGTACAGAATATGTATCATACCACTATGTTCTGGGATTTTATGCTCGCGCTTGCAGGTGCATCGGCATTTGGGATTGCGGCGCTCATAATACTGCATAGCCTGCCTAGAGCAGTCAACTTCTTTGCACCGTTCACACACCCTTTCATGAAATTGTTACTCGCTGTCTATCTTGTGTTGCTTACCTTCCTTGTGAGCGGTGCATTTGGTGTTTTGGTTATGGGTGTGGCGTGTGCAATCGGGATTTTTACATTGGTCGCGAAAGCAAGGAGAGCCAACCTGATGGGAAGCATAATAGTAAACGCTGTTATGTACTACTTTGGAAGAAAATAGGGTTTATATTTTTACAAATCAAACATTATGCTAGATGGACGCAAAAATTAAAGGCATTGCAATCATTGCGCTTGCGGTGTTGATCCCCGCACTCATTCTCATCAATTATGATTACATAGCAACATATGACTGGAGCTCTCTTGGCTATGCAGGCGTATTCGTGGTAATGCTCATAACCAGTGCGACAGTCATCCTGCCTGTGCCTGGGCTTGCTGTCGCAACCATTGCGGGCGCATTCGCCAACCCTCTCATGGTCGGGATTGTGGGTGGGGTTGGGAGTGCTCTCGGTGAGATAACGGGCTATATGGCTGGGTATGGCGGGAGCGAGATTGTTGATGGGAAGAGACAAAAACAGTATGATGGCATCAAGAATGCACTCATGAAAAAGAATGCCGATCTCCTGCTCATATTTGCGCTATCCATCATACCAAACCCATTTTTTGATGTTGCAGGTATTGCGGCGGGTGCAATCAAATATCCGTTATGGAAATTCATTGTTGCATGCGCACTCGGGAAGATAATCAAGATTGCAATATTTGCCTATTTAGGATACCTTGCCACTGGAATGATATAGAAGTGGAGGGGAAGGGATTTGAACCCTCGAACCCGCTAGGGGACCAAGCTTTTCCGTGAGATGCGCTCACACAACCCAAAACCCTATGAGAGGGAGTTGGGTTGAGAAAGGAGAGGGGGAGACTTCCCCCTCGCCCTCTCCTGAACCTGGCGCGTTTGACCACTCCGCCACCCCTCCACTACGAGGGCGCAGTTGTAGGCTT
>DYJQ01000031.1 GCA_020723045.1 Candidatus Micrarchaeum sp. | reverse complement strand
TTAGTGATTTATGTGCTGATGCCTAGCACTAATGTGTGTTTGTACTGTGTGTATCGTTTACCACAACCGCTGATTTATGTGTTGCTATCTGTGTATGCTGTGTATGCTGTGCACCGTTGTATAATTGACAACGTGTTCCTGTGTGTGTATGTAGTGCAAATATGCGCAGCGATTTTTGCCTACCCACATATTTATGGGGCATGTGGTGGGAGTAGCAACAGATATGTGGAGTGGACAAGCGATAGTGAACATTATACGATCACGGGATCGTGTTGTGAGGTGTGTGATATGTAGCTCAAAATTTGAGCACCAATTTTACTTGGGTGAATAGAACACCAAAGCACGGGAACAGTTCTTATTTCCTTTGATGTTTTCGTTGACGAGTGTGTGCGGTGGATGTTTTTTTTAGTAGCTGCAGCCAAAAAATGTTGCCAAAAAACCAAAAATTTTTTGTTGCAAAAATTGCTTACTTGATTATTGCAAAAGATTCATTTTATAATTAATCAAAAAATAAAAAAAAATAGGTGGGAAGAGAGTAGTGGTGGTGCACGCGGTGCCACACTGGGAGAAAGAGATGGTCGAGCACTCGTTTGAGGAAGAGGAAGAGTTCTACGACGTACCACTTACCGTGAAGGAAGTCATCGAAGACGAGATGACACCAGAACAGGTGCAGTGGTGGCGGTGGTATGTGAAAGTGCAGCGAAGGAGAGCCGCGAGTGCAGCGTTGTTTTGGTTTATTGTGCTCGCGGTGGTGCTGACACATACTTTTGAAAGGATGTTTGTGACTGCAGTACTAGCGTTACCGACTGTGATTATAAGCGGAGTGGTGTGGTTATTGAGTTTTCGCGAGTATTGCAAGCAAATGTGGCAAGTGTGGTGATAGGTAACAAGTGCAACGTCTTGAGAAGAAATGCATTTGCTGTCCGCGGAAGCTGGCGTGTTTAGGCCAGTCGCTTAGCAAGTGCCAACTGATTGACATTTTGACGGAAGCGGTGTTGTCTTATCTTACGTTTGAAGGCTACCCGCTGCTTAGTACCGCGTTGCAGAACAAAGGGATTCGTATTGAAAACGACGAAGCGTTGCAGCTGACGCGACAGTACAAACGTGCTATCAAAAAGGTTAGTGCGATAGTGATGATTGTACTGAAGGCACAGCTGGAGATAATACTTGCAGAGGGGGGTGAAATTGGTGAAGGCGGTCATAGCGACGAATCGGAGTAGTGAGCCGGCGGCGATAGTGCAGGTTGCCGCAAATAGCGGTGTGTTTGTTTGTTTCTTTGATGAACAGCACACAGACTTTATCATAGATCTCAACAAGCAGGTGATCTTAGGTACGTGGGGCGGAGTCGAGAAGATGACTGATGATGAAGCCCACGGGTTTGGCGCCGACTTTGGAGTTTGGTTTACCTCGTGAATCGTGAAACAGAAGGAAGTGAGACATGAGACACAACAGCCCGAAGCAGTTGGTGAGGTGCAAGACGAGAAAGAGGTACATTCTGCCGCAGCAAATCGAAGGACCACCACGGCTGAGGACTTCGTGCGGCACATGGGCG
Source organism: Candidatus Micrarchaeum sp. (assembly GCA_020723045.1). Classification (GTDB taxonomy): domain Archaea; phylum Micrarchaeota; class Micrarchaeia; order CAILAH01; family CAILAH01; genus DYJQ01. Next base: position 9,726 of record DYJQ01000031.1, on the reverse strand, counting down.
GCGTTAGAGCTGTTTGCGTTAAAGAAAAAGGGCAGCAAGCTTGACGCCCATTCGCTTGACGCAAAGTTGGTACGGCTGGGGCAGAAAGCGAAAAGGGGAGAGCGATGAAGAAATGTTACGTTATCTCCCTACGTTGTCCCTTCGTTGGAGAGGAGTGCGAAATACTTTACCAGTCGCAAAATCCAATTCATGCACCATGTGTGGACCTTTATGTTCTGAGGTCGTGCAAGCGTTGCGCGAAAAGAGGGAACTCTGACTTGTACAAAAAACCTCATTACCGGCTAATATTTGACAAGGTCAAGTGCTTGGGATGCTCACTGCATTTGGAGGAGATGTGTTATGGAATTGACGCGACAATTAAACCTGTCACGATTAAAGGAGTGCATATATGATGCTGTGTGTGCTGTATGAACATAGATGTGATATGGTATTAAGTACTGCTGCATTGAGTTGGGTGTTTTAATAGTGCTTACGTGGCAATGAAATATGACTATCTATTACAGTATTACATTTGCATGCCCTAAATGTGGGAAAACGCGGAAGGTGGAGTTTCAATTACAGTCCGCGACTGTGATGTGTTTAGGTTTGTATTTCGTGCGAGCGTGCGAGCACTGTGGTTTCCGCCGCAAGTCGACCGATACACCCGTTTATCGATTAGTGCTTGACCCAGTATCTTGTTTGGGGTGTTCGCGGCACTTTAATCATGAATGTGAGATGATTAACGCGACAGTGTCTGTCAAAACAAAAATCGAGGAAAAGATTATAAAAATATGATGCACCTTCAATGGGTTTGCCCGCATTGCAAGAACGTTCATGCAACTAGGCTGATTGATGATGATTTGCTTAGTTGTGTGTACATGTTTTGTGCGGACAAAGGAAAGCCATACCACGTAGTTGTGGACCCACTTGCTTGTTTGGGCTGTAATCCAACTGAGCGATGTCAAAAAACCATCGCTCAGGTTGAGTTGACCAGCGAAAAAGAATTGGGCAGGGGTAACCATGATATCCCTGAAGACCAGGTATTGGCGGTCTATCAAGAGATACTTGGAAGGTGCGTTGAAGCGTTCCAACTGGCAGGTTTAGGTTTGCCAAAGGAACAGGTTATTGTTTTTAACTTATCTGAGCAAAAGGCGGCGCGACTACGTCGTTTGTGCAAGAAGTTGGACGTTTCAATGATGCAGATCGACGACCTTGAATCTGAGGCGTTTTGGTCTTTGCTGAACACGAAAGTTGGGATCGTCCAAGCAATTTGTGATGATTACCAGCTAGAACTCGATTTCACATTTAACGTTCGGCGTGTTGAGCCGTGGATTCTATTTGACTTGAAGCACGGCAAACGATACCCTTTTGAAGTTGAAATGAGGTGGATTAATGTCGGTTGCAAGGTGGTAAAGAATTTACTCCACCTATTAGGTGTTTGTGACGGACTGATGCTGGCGTTGTTTGCGCGTGAAATTGATGGTAGAGGCTTGAAGCAAGGATTAGGTCTATTTAACATTTACTTTAGCACTGATAAGTGAAAAATCTTGCATGGAGGTGATTGTGTGAGAAGGCAACAAACCGTTGTCAAATGGTTGCGGTGCTCAAAGTGTGGAAACCAGTTTCCGATTAGCAGAAAGGCCTCAAAGAACAAGAAAACTGGACACATCAAGCGTTTATGGTGTGTCCGGTGCAGAAAAAGAACGAAACACATTGAGCAGTCAGAATTTCCAGAATTCGTTGGGATTCGGGACTGCCAGGGAGAAGCGATAAATGTCTAACAAGACTGAGTGGGCTAACACTAGAGGATGGGACCCACTTGACCCTCCACCTCTGCAGCGTGCGAAGGAACCACACTCAGTGTTCACATTTGTTTGCCCGTTCTGTAAAAAAAGAAGGCAAATCACTGGACCCACGGAAATTATATGTGGCCTTGTCAGATGTGGGTGTCAATCGAAACTGCGAATTGTGAAAGATGTTAATGCCTGCCCACAGTGTTGTTTCAAGACTCGTTGTTTAGCTGTGGGAATCACAAGAATCATAAAAGAGGTGCGAGTACCTGATACGGCACCGTACTCGCACCTTAGATCGGTTGCGTATAGTATATATACTATATATCAGTATATGCAAGAACAGATATGATAGGGTGGGGTTCCTGATGGTTTATAAAGTAGTGCTTGACAGTCTTGGTGATTGGAACGCGTTTCCGGAAGGAATGCGAGAAATTTCTGCGAGCGAGTTTTGGGGGTTGATGAATAAGTATACTCCTAAACTCATCGAACACCGTCAACCGTATGTACAATCGTGCGAGGAGTTTCCTGGTGGATACCTGTGGGGTGACCTTACTTTATACTATTTGGATGATAATGAAGGTATCGCATTCACAGTCGAGTGGACCGATATGCAATACTGGGCAAGGTATTTTTGGTTTGGTCCATGCAGGCACGTCTACAAGGAGTTGACCCAACAAGAGTGTACTACAGAAGGAATTGTGCACTTTGGTAGATGTTTCCACGTTTATCGATGTGAGAAGTGCGGCAAGTTTCAATGGTTTGATTCTTCAGATTAGGGGATTAGCTGGCGTAGCTCAACAGGTAGAGCAGCTGACTTGTAATCAGTAAGTTGTGGGTTCGAGTCCCACCGCTAGCTCCAGTTTAAATTTATTGATACTAAAAAAGGAGGAAAGATGACACACAACCTGCCAACTGTGATTGATTTAAATGGTCCTGATGGCAACGCGTTTGCGCTGATCGCGTATGCGCGTAGGTGGTCTAAATTTCTAGACTTAGATCCTGTGCCGATCCAACAGGACATGATGTCTGGTGACTGCGACGTATTTGAGGAGTATTTTGGCGACTTTGTCACCTTGTATAGGTGATAACATGCCGTGCAAAATCGACTGGGACTTAATGGTGGCAGAGGGGTATCCTAATGACTATGCGATGTTAGAGGACATGTATAGTCGTCGGGGTATGACGTTGGAAGAAATCGGCCAAGTCCTCGGGGTAAATAAGTACACCGTAAGGTCGAGGTTGGTCGCTTTGGGTATCAAAATAAGAGGTCGTGGGGGAAGACACCGACATGGATAAGAAAACCGCAAATCGGTATTCCCTCGATTATGGTATCTCTTACTGGAGAGACATTGTGGGAGACTTTGGAAGTTCTAGGTATGTCTCAGACTGAGCTAGCGGAGGGAGATATCGGCCTCGAGAAAACTATCAATGAAATCATTGAGGGCAAGGCGGCTGTCACGTATGATATCCTAGCATTGTGGGGTAGCGATGGAGAGAGGGGAGTAGTAACTTCACTACTACTCCCCCGTTACGAATTTCGGCTTGGTTACTCATTGAGCAATCTTCCTTAATTTCGTGACTTTACCTTCCTTGGCAATCTCCCATCCTAACTCTTTAAGCGTGACAGTCATGTGGCGTAGGTAACCATAGCTACGACCATACTTTTGAGCGTCCGGTGTGTCAATGAACAACTTTGACATAGCACCAGCTACTGAGCCGGCTTTTAGCTCGGCTACTCCAGCGCTCTCTGCCTCTTGGATGAGTTCTTTGAGGACTTTACGGTACTTGCCCATAACGCTGTCCTCATCACGAGAGCGAGCTCGTCGGCCCTTTGACTCTAACTGTAAGACCTCGTTCAATAACATTGTAGAAACCTCCGTATTTTAGAGTTTTATCTGATGATATTATTATAATGACGGTTTTTTTCAAAGTCAACGGAGAAAATAACGCGAGCATTATTTTAATGCTATTTGTTTTATTTGAGTTGTTATTTAGTTTTATTGATGTATAATAATAACATGAAGGAGAGTTATTATGGACGACAACGATTTGCATTACATTGAGACGTATGACATATTTTCGGAAGGTGCTCTTAAGTTGATTGAGCACCTGAAAAATATTTGGCATTGGCATGATTTCATCGAGTGGGATGGTAAAAATCTTGCACTGCATACAGGCGGGTGGTCAGAGAATGAAGAAATCATCATGGCCCTCCAAAACACGACGTTCTGGGCAATCTGTTGGGAGAAGTCCGAGCGAGGCGGTCACTACTATTTCAGTGTCCCTCGTTCATTTTTGAAGTGAAAAGAAATGCAAGGAAAGGAGTTGGCTATGGCGAAACATACAGCTGATTGTGAATGTAAAATAAAAGACGCACCTATTCCTGAACCACATAAAGTTCTGGGAGTCGAAGGAGTGATGATCGGTACTGAGGCGTGTCCGATATGCTTCGAGAACTTTCCTGTGTATGTGGGTGTTAAAGTGAGCGTCGATCATGGGGTCTTGCTCGCGATCAGTGGCAATCATTTACATTCTGGGATTGTTGACACCTCTATTCCTTTACCTGCTAGAGCAATTCGTATTGATGATGTTGAGGATTTCGTTGCACTTGTCACGAAGATTAAAGAGGGATTTGGGGAGCTCGCGCGACTTGTTGAAGAACAAACAACGGTCCATGACAAGATCATGGAGAAATTAGGTATGGACGATGTGAGGAAATAACGATGAGGATAAGAAGAAGGCCGTATTATCGAAGTTCTTGTCGTACACCACCCAAGTCACAATATTACTACAAAATCAGTTGCCCTCATTGTGAGTCTACCGTCTACGCTAACGTGTCGGACTTATGGGCTGTTTTCGGTAGATTATTTTGGTGTTTGAAATGTAAAAAGAGGGTGCGTTTAGTAAAATATACGCACACTTTCAAGGACAGCTGCAAGAAGTGTGAAGCTCTTGCGGAATGTTTGGGCACCCCAATAATTAGAGTCGGAACAGGCACATCAATTAAACGGATGGTTCCATCGTGGCATGATGATCCAACATGGATGGCAAGAGTCTTACAGCCACTTAGCGAAAAAGTGTGTGGAGCGGAGGGTATGCAACCATGAAATATGTGAAGTTTTTGCATGAAGTCGATGCGAGTCAAGTCTCCACGGTTGGTATCAAGGGAGCTTCTTTAGGGGAACTCCAACGCGACTTACAGTTCGTAATAAACGTTCCGTCGGGGTTTGTTGTTACAACCGCCGCGTTTCGAGAGTTCATTCATCAAAACAAGTTCACACACCCACAACATTTGAGCGACGCGCTATCTGCAAATACAAATGATTTGTTCCGTCTCGCTGAAGCGCCTCGTCTCACGCGTGAGGCAATTAAGAAAGGACGGATGCCTGAAGCGGTTGAGGCGGAAATTAAGCAGGCGTATGAAACTCTTAGCTCACCCAAACAAGGCGCAAGGGTCGCAGTGAGGTCATCGGCAATTGCGGAGGACTTCGGGAGCGCGTTTGCAGGACAGCGCGAATCGTACCTCAATGTTAGCGGCATGCAAGGTATTTTGACTGCAATTAAAAAATGCTTCGCGTCACTATATACCCCAAGCTTCCTTAGTTATCATCGCAGAAAGGGTTTTGATAGTGACATTGAGTTGGCTATAGTCATACAACAGATGGTTGACGCAGAGCAGTCGGGAGTCGCGTTTTCGTTAGACACAGAAACGGGCTTTCGCGACATGATCATTATTAATGCGGTCGCTGGTTTAAGTGAGTCACTTGTCAGTGGTAAGGCTACCCCCGACGAATATCGGTGCTATAAGCCTAACCTTGGAACTAAAAAGCGTGCTATTATTAGCCGTCGAGTGGGAAGTCGAAACGGTAAATTGGTTTGTGCGGAGGTAGATGGTCACTCAATAACCAGAGAAGTACCGTCTACGACAAAAGGTTATGTTCTAACTGACGACCAAATCCAGCTGCTTGCTGAGGTGGTGCTGGAGATTGAAAGTTATTACTCTAATAAGTATCAACGGGATTGTCCTGTAAGTGTTGAGTGGGCGTTTGATGCGAAGGGAGATTTATTCATCCTACAAGCCCGCCCCGAGACCTCACAATCTCAGGAAGACGGACAGTATTACGAGCGCTATGTGATAAAGGAAAAAGGGGAAAAGCTAGTATCTGGTGATGCGATAGGAACTAAGGTTAGTACGGGACGTGCGCGTATAGTGAATGGCTCCTTCGACTTTGTTTCCTTCAAGAAGGGCGACGTTCTTGTTACTAGAATGACCACTCCTGAATGGGAGCCTATTATGAGGAACGCGTCTGCGATTGTAACCGAAGTTGGCGAACGTGACTGTCACGCTGCAATAGTTTCGCGGGAGTTAGGAATTCCATGTATTGTTAATGCATATCATGCAAGAAACTTCATTTACAATAGGAGTCCTATTACTGTGTGCTGCGCTGAGGGCGCTACAGGGAATGTATATGCAGGTGAGCTCACTTATAAAGCTGAGAAAGTGAAGTTAAGCGAATTGCCACGAACTAAAATGAAAGTAGCATCTATGGTCACTGCTGGCGCCACTTCATTAATCAGTAACAGTAGGTTTATTCCTGGGCGGGTTGGGTTTTATATCACGATGAAAGACATTGTGCTCACCCATATAGGGTGCTACCCACTAGCAGCTATCTACTTTAATGGCATTCGTGATTACTATAAGAGTTTGAGTGGATCACAGCTGGATAAGCTGTGGTCGCTTTTTTCAGGTTGTGGCGGAGGTGAACAATTTCTTTTTGAGAGGCTGACAGAGGGTGTAGTTAGCGCCGCGTTAAGCGTATATCCTCATGATATCATTATAGATATCACTCAAGATTTCCTGAATGACGTGACCCTCGAGGGGTATTGTGAGTTTAAGTCTGCTGAGCGTTGTGGAGGTCTGCAAGTCAACCCAAACGCCTTTTTAGAGGCGCAGTGTCATGTTATACATAATACGATCTTTGAATATGGGTTTGAAAATATTAAGATTATGTTCCCACGTTGTGATGAGTCGATGCTTTCGCAAATGATTCGTCTTTTCTATGAACATGATCTGTGCCGAAAGGGGTTAGAGTTTTATTTGAGGCATCGTGTAGGTGACCCGCTATCACCATCGATTCCCTTTTTCGATGAAGTTATTATTAGTGTGCCTTTCGTCGATTTTGCGTATGCAAACGTGGGTGGTCTACACATAGACAAAAAAACTCGAGAGGTGGTCTCGTCATTAATTTCGAGGATTCGTAAAAGTGGCGCAAGAGTGGGGATTTTAGGTCCACGAGTAAGGGACATTCAGGACGACTCCTCCGCCTTAGTTGATTTAGGCGTCGACTCCTTTATCACTTCTCCTGATTTGTTTTTCCTGTGTAAAATAGCGATTGCAAATGCTGAAGCTGGGAAAGGGTCCACGGGAGGTGTGTAAAGAATTTTAAATTTTGAAATTAGGGGGTAATGGGATATAGTGACAAGGATATTGCTAACAATAGTATTCGTGCTTCAAATGCACATTGATGCCACAGCAACAACCACAAAAATCAATCAGCCATTACGCACAGCGATTAACACACAGATTCGATCCTTAATAGATCAATACGAGATGCATGAGCCTCCAACAATCGGAGGTTTGCAAATGCCCAAAAGGATGTGGTGGTATGTACAGGTAGCTGCTGCGTGTGCCAAAGTTGACCCAATTTTGGTGGCTTGTGTGTTGCGTTATGAGTCAGCGTTTAAAGTCGGGCCAATTGGTAACGGCAAATATGTTGGGCCTGGTGGAATTCATCGTGCCTACCGTTCGATTTATCCGATAGATGATGAGTTCATTAACATCTTAATAACAGCGTGGCGTTTAGGAGTATTTAGGAACATAGACAAGGCGTTAGCCGCATTCAATGCGGACCGCGGCCCAAAATTGACCAAATATTGCAGGACGATTAAAAAGTGGGCGCGCAAACTGCATCGACGAAAGTTTCCTAGTCCAGTAAGGAATGAAGCGTGGAGGCAAGCGGTTCTATTCGGGAAACTGCAATTAGCTCAGTTGAGGAAAAACGCAAGAAGTCAAATTAGGAGGTAAAGAAATGCCACCGCCAATTCTATTTCTAGTGTTGCTGTGGTTATATATTACGTGGAGGATGCATCGATGAGACTCAGGATTACAGACCTCAAAACAAAAGACGGAAACTTTCAATTCATCGCCGACGACATTGTTGTCGGTATGGAAGTATCTGCGGTGTCTAGCATAGTCCAGGCACGACTGAAGAATCACTTGGGTGCTGAGTTTGAGGTGCCCTGCTATATTGTCCTTGCAGATAGCGGGCGCTCCTTCTTAGCCCCTTGTGAACTCCTTGAAGAAGTTTGATGCACGAAGACTCTACCATTCCTATCGACTACTTCGGTAGGTCCTTTCTATGTTGGGCGTGCAAGCTGCAACATATCAAACCTGAATGCGCTTATGAGGGCCGCTGTATAAGAGCGGCCCTTTCTCATCAAACATGTAAAAGATTGTGTGTGTATGCCACTACGTGCGCTGATACGGGGTGGTGCGAAGCGTTTCAAAGAAGAATCGTTGTTTTGCAGGAGGTGTCACTTGAAGAACTCTGAGACCGAGACATTGTTTGTGGTGGAGAAATTTTTTTCAATTCAAGGGGAGTCCTCTTTCGTGGGCCTTCCTTGCTACTTTGTAAGGATGGCCGGGTGTAATCTTCGGTGTAATTGGTGTGATACGACCTACTCGTACAATCAGGAAGAAGCCACACCGTTCCACATTGATACATTAATGGATGAAATTAGTAGCAACGAAAAGATAAGGCTCATCGAATTTACTGGAGGAGAGCCTTTGCTACAAATGGATCCAGTATTGAAGATGTGTCGTAAACTAGCTTCAAATTACCAGGTTTTGATTGAGACTAATGGGTCGATTTCAATTAAGGAGTTTAGGAGAGCCCCTAAAAATGTCCGCGTTATAATGGATATCAAAACCCCGTCATCTGGCATGCATGATATGATGTATTGGGATAACGTGAAGTACCTACGTCCAGTTGATGAGGTTAAATTTGTCGTGCGTAATCGAGATGACTTTGACTACGCTTGCGAGATCGTCAACAAACTTTCCCTCAACGAAATTTGTGGTTTGATCATCTCTCCTTGTTACGGCGAGATCGAGCTACCCGAACTCGCTGAATGGGTGTTAGGGCAGGGGATCTTTTTTCGGATGCAAGTACAATTACATAAAATAATTTGGGGTGCTACGAAGAGAGGTGTTTAATCGTTATTGTGTTATTTGTAGTGTTATTGAGTTTTAATGCAATAATGCAGCACCTTTCATTAATAACTTCATTAATAACACAAAAATTTTATTTAAACATTATTTGCTCCCTTGATTGATGACTTCAAATTTTTATAAAATCATATAAAAAAAAATAATTTATGCGGTTGGCGAGAGGAGGAGCGTCGGTTGGCATTCACACGTGAAGAAACGCTGACGTTGAGACGTCTAAATGTGCTGATCTTACAAGAATCTCCATTCTTCGGCCACATAATGGCCAGCTGTAGGTGGGATTGTTGTGATGAGATGCCCACCGTTGCTGGTCTGAAGATCAACTCGGAATTCTTGACTCTACTGATCGGGAAGGCGTTTTTCGTGATGCCCTTTGATCAGCAGAAGTTTGTAGTCGTGCACGAGCTACTGCATTTCTTGTTCAAACACCCAATGAGGATGCAGTATAAATGTGACGACCTGAAGAACGCAGCAGCTGACCTCGCGGTTAATAGCTTTATACTGCGCAGTACTCGCTACCTTTCTTCCCCTTATTCCCTTCAACCCCAGAATTTTGGGTTGTATGACAACCGTACTTATGAGTACTACCTAAAAGAGCTCATGCGGTTGGTAAAGGAGGGAAAGATTGACATTCGTATATGGTGTCAATGTGGTGCAGATGGCAAA
>DYJQ01000030.1:1745-11305 GCA_020723045.1 Candidatus Micrarchaeum sp. | reverse complement strand
GGGATGCCAAAGAAAGAAACGAAAAAAGCCTAGGATCCGGGTTCAAATCCCGGCTGCCGCATTTAACTATTTTAGATAATGTTTAATGCTCAGCCTCTCGAGCATCCACTTCTTATCATCAAAATAATGCCTAGCCACTGACACCTTGGGTATCATCTGTAAAAATGATGAGACCTCACTGTTGCTGCCGTCATATCTCTGATTCTCGAGTTGGAGTTGTTCTCTAAATGCCGCGCCGAGGTTGTTGAGCTCATCCAATCGCGTCTCATCTATCCAGTCATCAAGATATGTATAGAAATTCCCGTAAGTGACATCGCCCATCGCCACTTTTGTATATTCGGCTTTGAGTTTTGTGAAAAGCGAACTCCTGCCCCCTTCCTTAGTTTCCTTATAATCAACCATCCTGAAATTCTCATCCACCTTCACGATTTTCTTAATGGGGACAAGGCCTGCGGCATTGCCTGTAAGGAAGATGCACTCTGCACTCTCTACATCATCGTACTTGAACGTGCCAAACCTCGCCTTGAGCCCCATCTCTTCTGCGATGAGAAACACGATGCGATATGTTATTCCTGGAAGTGCACCCTCACTCGGTGGAGGGGTTATGAGCTCATTATCCTTGAGCATTACGATGTTCTCACCGCTTCCCTCTGTAATATTCCCTAAAGTGTTCTCAAACACCACCTCACTGCACTTTATATCACTCACGTTATTGTAACCACCCATCCTGTGAACGCCGTATATGGATAGCTGGTAATTGCTCGCCACCTTATATGTTGGGAACGCAAGCATCCTCGGTTTTGGGAACAACATTGTATTGATGCCTTCCGAGCCAGTACTCTCGAGATACTCGCCCATCGGTACTAGACAGTTTATGAGCTCAGGGTTCTGCTTCGCCCTCAAGCCTATTGCATTATTGTTTGCATAAACAAGCGGCCTCACATAAATCCGATAGTAATCACCATGCTCGCTGTGGATGCGTGTGTTCTCACCCTCAAGCTCAATTGCCCTATTCCAGCCATTGAGTGCGCATACTGTGAATATACTCTCGATAATCTGCTCATCACTATACAACTCCCACCCAAAATCAAGCCCTGCAAGAGTATATCTGAGACGCTCAAAGTTAAGGGCTGGGTGAAAGAGACCGAGCCGTATCGATTGGCCGCGGCGTATCCCTGCTATGCTCATCCCCTCAAATAGGGCATTTGAGTAGTGCAGGGAGGGTGAGAGGGAAGGGGCTGCATGGCTTCTCATTATGTAATACCGTGAAATCCCTTCTGACATATAGAAATTATCCACAATTGGCCGTGAAAGGTCGTACATGATATTAAAGTTTCCATGCAAATTTAAAAATATGACTCAGAAACGCGTTCTCATAATTGGTGCCGGCGGGAGGGATTACCACAACTTCAACATGGTTTTCAGGGATAACCCGGAGTATGAGGTTGTGGGGTTCACGATGGCCCAACTGCCAGTAAGAAAGGTTAGATATCCTGCAAAACTTGCCGGCAAGCTCTACCCTAATGGGATACCTACTTATGACGAATCCGAGATTGAAACTTTAGTTAAAAAGCACTCCGTGGATTACGTGTGCCTCTCATACTCTGATTTGGGACATAATGAGGTAATGCATATCGCATCAAGAGGACTGGCTGCGGGTGCATCATTTTTACTGTTGGGGCCAAGGCATACAATGCTCGAGAGCTCAAAAAAGGTTATTGCGGTATGTGCGACGAGAACGGGTGCAGGCAAGAGCCCGCTCACGGAATACATAAGCACATTCCTGCGCGAAAGGGGATATAGGGTTGGGATTGTAAGGCACCCCATGCCCTATGGCGACCTTGCGCAGGAGGAGGTGCAGAAATTCGCGAAGCTTGAAGACCTTGATGCACAGAAGTGCACGGTGGAGGAGAGGGAGGACTATGAGAGGCACATCATGAATGGGTTTGTTGTATATGCGGGTGTAGATTATGCAAAAGTGCTGCGGCTTGCAGAGAGCGAGAATGATGTGATAATATGGGATGGCGGCAACAATGATTTCCCGTTCTTCAGGCCGGATATGATGATTACAGTGGCGGATGCGATGCGTGCTGGCCACGAAACACTCTACTATCCCGGTGAAGTAAATTTCAGGATGTGCGATGTGATTGCAATAAATAAATGGGAGAATAATGCTGAAGGGTTAAGGACAATAATGAGGAATGCAAAGGCGCTCAACCCCCAAGCAGAATTAGTGAGGATATCGATGGAGTATGAAGCAAGCAGTGAGATAAGAAAAGGCGCACGCGCACTCGTTGTGGATGATGGGCCCACACTAACGCACGGTGGTATGCCGTATGGGGTGGGCTATCTCGTGGCAATGAAGAAAGGATGCAAAATAATTGATGGGAGAAGGTATGCAGAAGGGGCATACAGAGAACTCTATAGAAAATACGGGCACATACATAAAGTGGTGCCGGCAGTGGGATACTCAAAAGCACAGATAGGGGACTTGAAGCAGACGATAATGAATGCAAAACCTCAGTTGATAATCTCTGCAACACCAGCAGATTTAACTAAGTTGCTCAACATAAAAATACCTATTGTAAAGGTGAGTTATAAACTCAAGAGAAACATTCAACTGGAAAGAGCAATACTGCACATCATAGATAAAAAAGATGAGAGGAGAAAGGATCAATATGTCGTTTGATAACATCATAAGAAAGCATGCAATAAAAAATGCACATGATTACGGCAGGGCTGATGGGAAGGCCATTGTTGGCAAGGTTATAGCGGAGGCGCCGGACGCAAAAAAGGACATGAAGGGATTGATGGAGAGTATCGGGAGGATATGTGAAGATGTGAATGCACTCTCAAAAGAAGAGGTTGAGAAGGAATACGCGTCTTATGGAATTACAGAAGAAAAGAGAGTTGAAAAACGGGAGTGGAGGATTGAGGGAGCGGAACAGGGAAAGGTTGTCACGAGATTTTCACCAGAACCGAATGGATATATACATATAGGGCATGTGAAGACGCTCATAATAAACAAAAAGGTCGCTGAGGCTTACAACGGCCGTTTCTACCTGAAGTTTGACGATACAAACCCCGAGACGTGCAGGCAAGAGTATGTTGATGCGATACGGAAGGATATTGAATGGCTTGGGATAAAACCTGATAAGGTGCTGTTCGTATCTGATGTGATGGACAAACTCATTAATACGTGCGAGGGTATGTTGAAGAACGGCCACGCATATGTGTGCACGTGTGCACAAGAAGAGATAAAGAGAAAGAGGGCGATTGGGGAGGAGTGTGCGTGCAGAAGTAGGAGCGTTGAGGAGAACCTCTCATTATGGGAACGAATGAAAACCACGATGAAAGAGGGTGAGGCGGTAGTAAGGTTCAAGGGTGATATGAAAGCGCTTAACACTGTGATGCGGGACCCTGCGCTCTACAGGGTGCTTGAGCATCCGCATTACAAGATTGGTAATAAATATAGAGTGTACCCAACTTATGATTTTGAAAACCCGATAAGCGATGCCATATTTGGCATCAACACCGTACTGCGGTCGAAAGAGTTTGAGTTGCGTGCCGAGCTGCACCATGCGCTCCTTAAAGCAGCTGGCCTGCCAGACATCCTATGCTATGAATACGCAAGAGTGGCAATAGATGGCTACCCAGTGAGCAAGAGATTGATACGCCCGCACGTAGAGAGCGGGTTCTTTATGGGGTATGATGACCCGCGTCTCGTCACAATTGCAGGGCTGAGGAGGAGAGGTATACCGCCAAAGGCAATAGAGGAGTTCTCGCTCTCATTTGGCCTGAGTAAGCTCGAAGTCAATACGGACCTGAAAAAGCTCATTGCAGAAACAAGAAAATATTATGAACCCATTGCAAGGCATTACTATGCAGTTGCAGCACCTAAAAAGCTCATAATAGATGGGGGCGATAGTGGTGTGATGAGTATAAAACTCCATCCATCCGCTGAGATGGGTGTGCGCGCAATGCCTTACTCGGGCGAGATATTCATAAGCGGCTCTGACTTTGATGAGCTACACGAGCTTGAACTCATAAGGCTCAAGGATTTCAAGAATGTTAATGTAATCAAAATAGATAGAGAGAAGGGCATTGCAAACTGTAGGGTATCAATAAGCCAAGATGTTATAAAGGAAAGCAAGAAACTGCAGTGGGTTGATGCAAAGACAGGTATAAAATGCGTGTTATGGTTTGTTGAAAAACCATTTGATGGCGAGAAGAAGAACGAGAACAGCCTTAGAGAAGTTGAGGGGGTGTGCGAGGCCGCAGCTAATAAAATTGAAATAGGAGAAGTGGTGCAGTTCGAGCGCATTGGATTCTTCATTCTTGATGACAAGGAAAAAATGAGGCTCATAAAAACGGATTAGTTCAGAAATCCCATATTGTTTTTTACTTCTGCTTCTTTGCGCCCAACGCTTTTACGAAGTCGTCTATCGATTTTATTATTGCTCCCAGCGGTGATTTCTTACCCTTTTTCTTGAACGGCCCGCCGAGCAGTATTTTCTGGAGCACTGCAATCTCTTTCTCAACACTAACCTTCTTGCTTGCCAATTTCTTCCTAATCCTCTCAATCTGCCTGCTCCTCTGCCCAGCCTCCTTTTGATGCTCTTCTATATACTCATCAACCCTCCTCTGCCGGTCCTCCTGTTGTTGCTTCCTGCTCTCCTCTATCTTGCGGTGTGCCGCCTCCACCTGTTTTTTGGCGTTATCTGCAATTCTTCTCTTTTCCTCCATGATCCGCTTCTCATGCTCAATATTCTTCTGCGCTTCAACCTTCTGCTTTGCTTCCACCCTTTCCTTTTGCCTCGCTTCCTCAATTTGTTTCTGTTTTTCAAGGTTCTTACGCGCCTCAACAGCCCTCCTGCCCGCCACATTCTCCTTGATTTCACGCTCGCGCTCCTTCGCTTTAACCTTTTCGATATCGTTCGCGAGCATCTTCTGTTTCTCATCCTCTTTTTTCCTCTCCTCTTCGGCGAGCGCCTCGGATTTTTGTATATTGACCGTCTCAACTGCAGTATAATCCTTGGAAACAATGCCCTGCATCTCATCAGAAATGATATCCTTCTCCTGCACAGTGGTCTTTACAGTAGTCTCAACTGATTCGCGTGGTCCTTGCGGTTTCTTCGCTTCTATCTTTGGGGATTCAATCTTGGTCTCGCCAACTGCAAAATTCTTCTTCTCAAACTCTCTCTCACGCGCCTTCCTTCTCCGTTCCTTCTGCTCATCTTCCTGCTGTTTTTGGGCTAAGGCCTGCTCAGGCATATGAGAATATATTCGCTATTAATTTAAAAAGGTGAGTTATGGTGCTTAAAATGTTTTGTAATAGCTGAAGAAGAAGTGCTTGAAAATCTCGGTAACAATACAGTAAGCGAGCACTATCCCACCAACAATTAAAATATAGTACGGGTCGGGAGGCACAAACTCAAAGTATTGGCCGATTGGTGGGATGGCAACGACTGCCACTGCAACCATTGCAATAAATATAGAGCTCATAATCAGAAGCTTGCCTGGCATGCTGAGAATGAATGGCTGTTTGGTGCGCACAATAAACGTGACAAATATCTCAGATAAGAGAGACTCTAAGAACCAGAGCGTCCTAAACAGCACCACCCCCACCCCGAATATGTAGAGGAATATCGCAATCGTTATTATGTCAAAGAGTGCGCTTATAAGCCCAAAAAATACCATAAACCTGAATATCATGTTAAGATTCCATCGCGTGGGCCGTTTCACAAATTCATCATCAACATTGTCTGCCGCTACTGCAATATTAGGTATATCGCTCAGCAGGTTGTTGAGTAGAATCTGGACGGGTAGGAGAGGAAGGAATGGCAGGAAGAATGATGCAAGAACTACAGTAGTAATGTTGCCATAGTTGGCGCTTATAGTGTTGAGTATGTATTTTGTTATGTTGCTGAATGTTATCCTTCCCTCTCTCACGCCATCCGCAATCACTTTGAGGCTTTTCTTAGTGAGCACTATATCAGCCGCCTCTCTAGCAACATCCTGTGCAGTATTCACTGAGATACCCACATCAGAGAGGCGGAGTGCCGGTGCATCATTAACACCATCGCCCATAAACCCTACTATATTGTTGTTTTCCTGCACTGCTTTTATTATGCGCACTTTCTGGGAAGGGGCTACCCTCGCAAACACATTATGCATCTTAACAACCTGCTGTAGTTCCTTGTTATCCATCCCGTCAATCTCACTCCCAGTTATCACTTTGCCGCCAACTACCTCCAACCCTACATCCTTGCAGAGTTTTAGGGTCACTGCGGGGTCATCACCCGTAAGCAGCATGAGTGAGATGCCCTGCCCTTTGAGCTCGGCTATGGATTTTGCAGCCGTCTTATGTGGCATGCTCTTGAAAAGAAGAAAGCCGTGCAGTACAAGGTTGCGCTCATCCTCAACCGTATAGTTCTCCTTCTCTGCAACCGCCTTCGATGCAACTGCGAGCATACTATACCCCTGCCCCGCAAACCATGCGGCCTTCTCAGAGACTTTATTCTTTATGGGAGCTAGCGGCACCTCCTTCCCGTGAAGTACTATTGTACTGCATGCCTTAATGACTGATTCTGGCTCACCCTTGGTGAACATCGTATACTTCCCATCACGTTCTATTACGACACTCATCCTCTTGCGCTCATGATCAAACTCTACATCATCAATAATTATGTGTTTGGCATATTTGCCCAGCCCTATCCCCTTCCGCTTTGCGTAATCCATTATGGCAATATCAAATAGGTTGCCTGCCATCCTCTTTCCTCTCTTGTACGCATGGTTGCACAGCATGCCGTAGACTATAATATTGCTATCATATGGTTTTGGCTTCCCCTCACCATCTATTGCGCCTTCCAGCTCCATTAGCGGTTCTGTGAGTGTGCCCGTCTTATCCATGCACAGCACGTTCATATTCCCGATATCCTCAATCGCCGCGAGCTTTTTTACAACTACACCGTTCTTTGCCATCTTCAGCGCACCATTCGAGAGGGTTATCGTTGTTATTACTGGCAATATCTCGGGCGCAATACCGACTGCGACTGCGAGCGCAAACAGGAGCGAATCGAAAAGGCCATGATTGAGAAAAGCGTTTGAGGCGAACACCACAAGCGTCATCACTATTATAATCCTCAGCGTAAAGTTGCTGAACCTCCTAATGTTTATCTGAAAATCGGACTCTGGTATCTTAGCGCTCAATAGGGTAGCGGTCTTCCCGAAATATGTATGTGTCCCTATCGCAACAACAATGCCCTTTGCGACACCGCTCATAACCGTTGTACCCATGAGTGCGCAATTGGCAAGTTCGTATGGTTGTGCATCCTTCTTATCTATAATAACCGTGTGCTTTTCAATATCTCGCGATTCGCCTGTAATTGCACTCTCATTCGTTATGAATTCATCAGTGTGTAGAAGCCGTACATCCGCGGGCACGATGTTGCCCATCTCCAGAAGCACGATATCGCCGGGCACGAGGTCTGATGCATTAACCCCCTGCCGTCTGCCGTCTCTTATAACAACTGCGCTTCTGGAAAGGTAGTGTTTGAGCCTCATTATCGCATTCTCTGACTTGTACTCCTGATAAAAACCAAGGAGGCAACTCACCAAGAGCACTGCAATTATCGTGAGCGCCTCTGCCATCTCACCAAGATAGATTGAGACAAGCGATGCGAAAAAGAGTATGTAGATGAATGCGTTGGTGAACTGTGAAACCAGTATGTCAAGTGCAGTCCTTCTGTCCTTCTCGGGGATTGCGTTTGTACCGTAAATCGTATGCCTCCTCTGTACTTCCTTGCTGGAGAGGCCAGTATCAACATTGCTGGCGAGCCTCGAAACCACATCACCGCTATCAAGCTGCCAGTATGCCTCATTGCCACTCCACACGGGTAGGGTGGGGCCGTGTTCTGTGGATGGTTTTGGCCACAATTTGTGCATTGAAAATATATTCATCAAAAAGGCTTAATAAACACACTTAACGCAGTATCATACGGCCAGCGATATCTCTGAAAATCATATCGTGGAAGGATTCTGCGCCTCCAGCTCGTCACGTTTCTTCTCAGTTTCAGATTCAAGACGTTTTACGTAGTCTATAAAATTCACTATCAACTGTGCCGAGCTCTGTATGGCCTGCGGTATGAGTGTTTGCGCCTGCATGTAGCACTCGTCATCATTGAGCTTGCCCTTTACGAGCTGGCCGGGTGCAGTACCGGGTGCGTCAACACTCTTGAATTCCTGCGTCTTTACAACAACCCTATTCACAAACTCCACCAGCTTCTGGTTTATATTTTCTGGTGTCCATGATTGGTCGGGCACTGGCGGGGCAAGCGGGCCGCTGTCCCATATTGTTATGTTCATCTTGCCATCGCCACGCTGAAGGTGCATGTAATCCCTTCTCTTTGCCCACTGCTCCAACGAATCCAGTTTTCCCAATAGGATGGTAGGGCCGTGAATGTCGTTATGCACGTGTGCAGGCACGCACATATCCGAGATTAGGTGGACCATGTGGCCGAGTGCGGTAAACGCCTTCGCCTTCTTACCCACTAGATAGAGATTTGCGGCAAAACTCCAGTAGTCCTTGAGCCTATCCAATGCACTCTGGAACTTTATCTCACCATTGGCGACGTTGAGACCCATATCATCTGCATCCCTTGTTGGGTCATAAAAATGCGCCATGTACGGCCTGTTGATCGCATCATCCTCTATACTCCCAGTGAGATTCTTCCAGAGCCGTGCTATCATTATGAATACTCCTTTTATGAATCCAGGCACCTCCCTTTCAACGTGGGGCACGATATCCCGCGCGTACTCCTCGCGATTCTTATAAACCTTGGTGGGCGGTTTTGCATAGATATTTTTTAACGTCTCACCACGCTTGAATATGTAATCCTCGGCCTGTGCGCCCAGCATGATGTGCAGTGTGTGCCGAGTTGCCTCTTCACGCGCAACAAGCTTTGCTGCCTGATATGCAATATACTCATGGCATGCGCCATCACTGTTAAGTATTTCCTTAACCATGAGTTGTGCGTCCTTAACCGTTATGAATTTCTTGCCAGACCCTTTAACCTCTTTTGTTATCTCATGTGGATAGAGCACATCTATATTATCCTCCCACTCGCTTATGCTGCGCGCCGGTGTGCCCTTCTTAGGCAATGGCCCAACATCAAAATACATTACGTTAGGGATTTCGTGTGCTGGCCTCTCCGCATCTCTTACGTACCCGCTGGGAATACCTGCATATGCAAACTCCAAGCCAAATATATTATCAAAACTAGCCATACCATCCAGCTTGTCCTTCACTCTCTTGAAAATCTCTCTGACCTTATCTCTCACCATCTCCTCACTGGATGTTATGCGGGGTTTGTGGAGCGTTTTCATGCTTATATTAGGAGCGTATCTCGTTTTTATACCCTTTGATAGTTGAGTTTATAAAAATCCTCATACGACGAATTATTAACCAATCTAGACATACATAATTTTGCATCAATGGCATATTGATTGCCCTCTCTGCTGTTCGCCGTTTGCTATTGATCAAGATTCTGCCCTGCCTT
>DYJQ01000030.1:0-1645 GCA_020723045.1 Candidatus Micrarchaeum sp. | reverse complement strand
AGTACCCTTTTTGCACTTTTCATTTTTGTACTCTCTGGTATGAATAAATCATATGAATAAAAGCAGTATATGCAGTGGGACAGCAACATGTTGGCCTTTTATTTCAAAGGTTTGTTTGGTTGCGAGTATTCCGTGCTTGAATTTCTTGATTGCTTTGTAATCATTGCTGTTTATCTGGTTTTGATATTTTACTTCTACTGGAACAAGCTCACTCCCCAACCGCGCGATAAAGTCAATGGTTTCGCCCCGACTTGTGCTTACATAGAAAACCGAGTTTGTTTGGTCGAACAAATCACTTGGCGCGAAGTTGTAGGAGAGCCTTGATAAGTGGTCTCCACAAACACACTCTGCTAAAAATGCCTTGCCCTCGCTGGTCTGAATGAACTGCTGGGCGTACTTGAAGTAGTTGCCAGTGGGGTTTTCAATGTATCCTCTGAAAGCATGGAAAAAGAATGGGTTTGGTATCTGGAGTTTTTTATTTGAGCGATGTTTTGGAACACGGTTATTCTGGTCAAATGCATTGTAAACATTCAAGGCAAACAGGTTGTGCAAAATGTCCGCATACTGCACTACCGTGAGAGATGATTTTATGTCAACCCCCTTGGCTATAGCTGTCCAGCCAACCGGCTTTCCCTGGTGTCTTATCACAGCGGATACTATTTTCTTGGCGGTGGTCTCTTCGCGCATCATCTTAGCCAAGTCGCCAAAGAAAAACTGCAAGTAGAGCTCATATACACTATTGCTAATATCCCTTTTGGTCTGAAGTTGGTTTACTGCGGTCATTATCCCGCCAGTTATTAAATACTCATCGAACAAGGCGTCAAGCTGGTCCTGCAATGGCAAGAGCGGGTCTACCCACTTATTAGAATGTCCGTGAATCAATTCCATGAACGCCATTTTGCGCACGTTGTTGTCAGCCAAGCCAAGAGCTCTTATTCTTGAGTAAAGCCCTGGGTTCCTGGTTTCAACGTATTCAGCGAACTTCATGGGCAATAAAATCTTATGGTTTTGTTCTCCACTCAACTCGCCCTTGCGGCCAGGCAGCCGTTCAATTCCATGCTTCAAATCCCACGAAGAAGAGCCAGTCAGAATGAATGTCTTTCCCTTGAGCGAGAAAACATCGATAATGTGCTTCAAGGCAAACTCCCATTCCTTCACACGTGAGACCTCATCGAGAACAATCAACTTACGGTTGTTACTCTGTCTCTCCGCCCACACAAGATAACTCTCCAAAATATCCTCCAACGCATGCGGGGAAGTGATCAAGTCACACGTGAAATAGAAAATGTCGCTCGGCGTTCTTTTCTTCAGTTCTTCACGAATGATGAGCTTGGCCAGCGTAGTCTTACCCACTTGTCTAGGCCCACGCAGCGAATACAATACGTCTTTATCCACATGCAAGTACTTCTTGAGCCTTGGAACCCACTTTACAGCCGCAGTATCAAAATCCTTCACCTTCTCATCGCTTTCTATTGCAATGGCGTCGGCCCACCATGGGTTCTGCTTAGCTAACTCTGCAATCTCAACCATAAAATCAACCAAATATGCTAAAATGCTTGATTTTAGTATATTTGAATATGTTAAAGTGTGATATGTTTATAAACATTTCTAACACACCCGTTCTGTAGAAATCCTCATACGACGG
>DYJQ01000029.1:6737-11550 GCA_020723045.1 Candidatus Micrarchaeum sp. | reverse complement strand
AGCCACTATTTTCTTTGTGTTCAGACTTTTCATTCCTTCACCTCATATTTTACCCACCTGCAGGAGAAGGCTATGGAGTAGCCCTACTCCAACGGTAGTGTATCAGATTGCAGAATAAGGCTTTTAAAGATTGACCTTAATTGTTTATTTTAGTATATATTTTTAAGTATATATTTCGACTGATTTGCGTAAACCTTACTACATTTGCCGAAATAACAGTATTTACGACTGGCCCACGAACACAACGTTCTTCATACCCTTAAATGCAACATCCCCTGTTACTATGAGATATTAATCCCACCCTTCGTCAATCTCCCTCATTATAACATTTATCTCCACGTACAGCTCGGTGTTTGCTGTAAGGTCATCTGCCTTCTCCTTGGGTATTATTATCGCCCACGAATTGCCAACCCTCTTTGAATACAAACGTTGTGCTGTCTGCGCTTCAGAGAAGGGCCTGCACCGTATAGAAAATAAAGAATACAATAGGAAGAAGGAAGACGAGATATACTGCAAACCGTTTCCATGAGCCGGAATAATCAGCCAGAAATACGCTCGAGAGGAGTGAGAATTCAAGAAAATAGACGTTGATCGAGAACTGTACTGCGGGCAACAACAAGCGCGAGGATGGCGCGGCGAGCAGCTCCTCAAGATAACTCAAGTCGAGTGTAGATACGAGCGAGAGCACAGCACCGAATATTGCGGGAACGAGGAGAGAGGCAAGCATGAGGTTGTACTTCTGCATTGAGAGCACAGCACCGCGCTCGCGCAGGAGAAGGAACATGTCATGGATATCCTCCGCACTGCTCTTGAGCGCTTTCTCAAGCGAAGAGCCAACCTCATGTATCTTTACGAGCAATGAGATGCCGCGTTCTACTATGGGCGATGGGTTGCGGTCCACTATCGATTTCAACGCAACCCTCACGGGAAGCCCAGCACCCACTTGCATATCAGCCCTTCTAAACTCCTCAGAAAGTGGTCCGTAATCGGTCTTAGCAATCTCAGAGATCACCCTCTCGAGGCCGAACGTGTGGAGCGATGCAGCGTAGAACAGTGCATCGGGCATACGCTCTTCAATCGCAGAGATGCGCATATCATCCAAATAGAGAAAGAGGCCGTAAACAAAGAGCGGGAGGAGGATGGCAAGGAATGATAGCGGTGAGCTTGTGAATAAATAGAGTGCAGCACTCACGATAACCGAGCATGCAACCAGGTACATCAAGAACCTGCCTGCATTGATATTGATGCCGTACCGCCCCAAGAATATCGTGAACTTCTTCAACTCCTCATGCGAAAGGAAATCAACACCCCTCCGAGACACGGGCGGCGACATCACCCTCATGCCGAGGAGTATTGAGAGCGTGATGATGGGGAGGACTACTATATATATAATGTGTATATCACTGGGTGTGAGCGAGATGTCCATGAATGATGAGCCTACCAGTATATATGTAGTTGCAAGGGCGGGCACTACTGAAGTGAGTGCTATCAATACCACACCCATCACCGAGCTCATCGATGCAAATTCCTTGACGCGCGAGCGGTGCTCAGCGCTTATCTCATCCACGAGCTTGCCGAGACCGCTGCCCTCATACCCATAACTGTATAGAAATGCGAGGTGGGAGAGCGCCTTATCGAGCATGGAGGAGGAAGCACTCGACCGCGCTCTATTGAACGCCTCCTGTGGCAACACACCACTCCTGAGGTCAGTCAATATCCCCTTGAATATGTCCTTTGTATAATCGCCGAAACGCACCGAGGACTCAAGGGCATTCTCAAATGGAACGCCTATCGCAAGCTCTGTTGAGAGCGCACGCAGTTGTATGGGGAGGTCAGCCTCAATGAGAAGCGCCCTGCGTTTTGCGAGCATCTTTGGAATGCGGAGCGTGACTAGGAATAAAATCACGAAAAACAGCACGAATAAGAGCGGAATGTATGCCTGCTCGACAAAGGATGAGAGGGCGTAAGTGAAGAGCGAGGAGGCGATGAGCGAGAGGAGAAGGGCAAGCTTTGTATAACCGGTTACATCCCATCCTCTTATGCCTGTGCATTGCAAGTCGTGTCCAAGCTCGCGTTTCCTCTTTTCACTGAGCAATCTGAACTGCATATGGATTAATTGTGCACGGAAAAGTTAAAACAAAATTATTTTAGTGCGGCCCGCCCTGTGCAAACGCAAATGCTGTTGCGCACTTCCATTGATAATGATGTGTTCAGAACATGCTCCTGTCATACGTTCCAAGAACAATCTTCTGCAACTCTACCGGCTGGATCTCCTGCGCTACCTTGAGTGCATAATCAAGCGATCCTTCGCTGTCAGCGTATATCTCAATGACAGCGTCCCCCTTCTTTATCTTATCGCCCTGCTCGCACTTGAGCACCACACCTGCGCCCTTTACTTTGGGCGCACCCGCAGCCCTTGCAATCCTCGCGATCTTCTTGTTGCTGATGTATTCAACACGGCCCTCAGCCTCAGCGTAGAGCTCTGCCCTATACTTGCCGATGGGAAGGTCTTCGATACGAAGATGCGGCGAACCGCCCTGCGCCTCCACAATCTCGCGCATCTTCTCAAATGCCTTGCCCGATTTGACAATGCCTACTGCTGTATTATATCCCTCGCCTTTCTGCGCCAGCCCACTCACTTCAAGCAGTGAGCCTGCGAGCAGACAGCTCTTGTTGAAGAGATCCTGCGGCCCACTGCCCTGCAATACCTCCAGCACATCCTTGCACTCGAGTGCGGGGCCCACACCATACCCGATAGGGTCGCTCCCATCCGTGAGGAATACCTGCGTCTTTATGTTGAGGCGGTTGCCTATATCTATAAAATCCTTTGCAAGCTCCTTTGCACGGCTCGGGTCCTCCATCTTGGTGCCCCGGCCTATCGGAATGTCTATCACTGTGAATTCAGAGCCGACCGCCTTTTTCTTAGCCATTATGCTCGCTAGGAGCATACCACGCGGGTCGAGCCTGAACGGGTAACGGATGCGTATGAGCTTATCATCAGCAGGGGCAAGGTGTGCACCACCGCCCCACGCAATACATCCATGGGTTTTGAGTACTATGTCCCGTATCTCATCAATCCTAAAATTGACTGAACAGAGCACCTCCATCGTATCAGCAGTGCCCGCCGCGGATGTGATCGCACGCGATGACGTCTTTGGCATATACGCGCCAGCAGCGGCCAGTATGGGAACAACAATCATCGTAGTCCTGTTGCCTGCAATCCCGCCTATACAGTGCTTATCCACGATGGGGTGGACACCGAGCTGCAGCTGGTCTCCAGAGCGCATTATAGACTCGGTAAGCGAGACAGTCTCCTCAGCGTTGAGGCCGCGCGAGTAAATCGCAGCAACAAACACCGCAAGTTCTGCCTCACTCAGCTTGCTCAGCATCAAGTCTTTTACTATCTCATCAATCTCTGGCGGGGTGAGTGCACTGCCGTCAAGCTTGCGCTTTATGTAATCGATCGAGGCGGGTTTTGTGAGCGGTTTCACCGTAATGCGGTCGCCCGGCCCCAGCTTGAGCGCATCCACAACCTCAATGAACGCACCCACCTCGCCCTCTTTCACGTGCGTCGGTGATGTATCAACTATCGCAGACATCGTCCTGCCCTTGTATGCGAGCTCAACACGATCGCCTATGAAAAGGTCGCGCTGCCTCGCCTCAAACTCATTAAGCACGATTATGGGCAGGCCAGCCCCTATATCAAACACCTTTACTGTGTACGTAACCTCTATATGCTCCATCACCATATCAAATACACCCTTAAACCACACTCTCATTATTCACCGGAATATTTTTATTTCGCAAGGAGCAGTATCGATTGAGGCGGTATAAGGCCCTTCTCAGTTATGTATGCAGTAATGTTCTGTGCTGGCGTGAGGTCAAATGCAGGGTTCTTTACCGTAAGCGTCTTATACATCGGGCCCTTATATATCTCCCTTGCATCCCGCTCCTCAATCGGCTCACTCATACCCCACTTCGTCAAGTGGTCAAATTTGTAAAGCTCAGCGGCTGGGTAGAACGGGATTTCAAAGTGCCTCGCAAAATATGCTATAGTGGCAGTACCTATCTTATTCACCAAGTCGCCAGACGCGGTGACAGCATCCGCACCCACAAACACCGCCGCGCACCCTTTAAGATAGAGGCGGGCCGCACTATCCACAACCAGTGTGGTCTTTATACCGTACTGCGCAAGCTCGCGAGCCGTCTTAACCCCTTGGAATCGAGGCCGTGTCTCGCTTACGATAACCGAGAAATCGCGGCCGTCATCAAACGCCTCCTTGAATATTGCAGTGACTGTGGAGCTGTGGCAGTGCGTGTAGTACACACTGCCGTCTTGTATGAGCTGCGCCCCATAATCAACAAGCATCTGTTTTGAGAGATCCATCTCCTTGTAAATACTCGTCTCAAGCCCGCGCACCGTTCTCTTGAGCACATCCACCCCTTCGCCTTTCAGCCCCATAACGCGGTGGAGTATGAAGCGCAGGTAGTTGCGGAGCATGGGTTCAGTGGGCCGTGCAGATGCGATCTCATCCGCGGCCACAAGAAGTGTGGAGAGATATGCATCAGTACTTTTACCTGAGAATGACTCGGATTCAATCACGAATGCAGATACTGCGGCTTTTGCGATGTTCCGCGCACCCTGTATCTTAAGGCTCTTTATATCCGCCACGATGCGGCGCGCACTTCCCTCCATATTGAATGATTATTCCTATAAGCTTAAATAAGTTGAGCGGCTAATTTTTCAGGTAAGAGCGAGAGAGAGTAGTGTATAGTGAGGAGGATTTCATGGCTGGCCAAACAGCAGATGAAG
>DYJQ01000029.1:0-6637 GCA_020723045.1 Candidatus Micrarchaeum sp. | reverse complement strand
ATGAAAAGAGCGGTGCGGGTGAAGAAAGAGCCAAGGCACATGATGTGTCAGTGGAGATCCCGCTCAAGAACCCGGATGATGAGCTGGTTGAGTTTCTTGCAGAGACAAAACCCAAGATATGCATCGTGGGTGCTGGCGGAAGCGGGTGCAACACACTCAACAGGATAAGCCAGATGGGTGTTAGTGGCGCCGAACTCATCGCAATCAATACGGATGTACAGCAGTTGCTTAAGATAAAGGCGGATAAGAAAATCCTACTCGGGAAAAAACTCACAAAAGGAATGGGCGCTGGGAGCAACCCCGAGATCGGGGAGGCTGCCGCCAAGGAGAGTGGTGCTGAGCTGGAACGAGCGCTCACAGGCGCATCAATGGTATTCGTCACGTGCGGTATGGGTGGAGGCACGGGGACGGGGTCTGCACACATAGTTGCGGAGATAGCAAGGAAGGTGGGTGCACTCACGATCGGTATAGTGACGCTTCCATTCTATTCAGAGGGCAAGCAGAGGAGGAAGAATGCACTGGAGGGGCTCACCAAGCTCAAGAAGAAGGCCGATACCACAATTGTGATCCCAAACGATAAACTGCTCACAATAGCCCCCGACCTGCCGCTCAACACCGCATTCAAACTCTCTGATGAGGTGCTCGCTGGCGCGGCAAAGGGCATAACTGAACTCATAACCAAGGTCGGGCTCATCAACCTTGACTTTGCGGATATACGGACAACACTCACAAACGGCGGGTATGCCGTCATTGGAGCGGGCGAATCGAGCCCCGATGCAAAGCCTGATGAGAGGGCGAGGATGGCTATAGAAGCGGCACTCAACTCGCCACTGCTCGATGCGGAGATTGGAGAGTCTGACAGGGCACTCGTCAACGTGGTCGGTGGTGCCGACATGACGTTGAGGGAGGCAGAGCTGATGGTTACAGAGGTGTCGAACAGGATCTCAAAAGAGTCGCACATCATATGGGGCGCAAGGGTGGATGAGGAGATGCCCAAAAATGTAATTAAGGTTCTCGTGCTTATAGCAGGCGCCCAGTTCCCGGAATACAAACTGGAAATGGAGAAGCTGGATAAGATGGAGATAGAGTTGGATACAATATGAAAAGGATAATTGATTTCATAAACCAGACGCAACGCGTCATGAAGGTTGCAAAGAAGCCCGTTTATGCAGAGTTTGAGCGCATGCTTAAGATAGTGCTGATTGCAACGCTGGCAATCGGACTGCTTGGGTTTATAATAAGCGCAATATTCACGCTGTTTGCATAGGGTTAAAAATAAGGGGATTATAAAACAGAAGGGACGAGGGTGTAGAAAATGGGTTATTATGCTCTAAGAGTAACGGCAGGGCAGGAGAAGATAATCGCGGACTTACTCAGGAATAGGGTTAGCAAGCTAAAGCTTAACATATACTCAATACTGGTGCTTGACGGGTTCAAGGGATATATTATAGTGGAGGCACCAGATGAGACGGATGCGCGCCGATTGGCGTTCCAAGTACCGAATGTCAAAGGTGTGCTTCCGGGCGGTATTGATGCCGAGGATATAAAGAAGATGATCGAGGCAAAGCCGCAGATATACAGCATAGCGAAAGGCGATATCGTTGAGGTGGTCAACGGCCCATTCAAAGGGGATAGAGCAAGGGTAGTGAAGATAGACCTCGAGAAGGAGGAGGCTACCATAGAGTTGCTCGAAGTGACCGTACCCATCCCAATAACAACCAAGCTCTCCTGGCTTAAGATACACCAGAAGGCTGAATGAAGGGTGATTGAAATGGCGAAACTGACAATAAGCTCACTTGTCTCTGGAGGCAAGGCGACTGCTGGGCCCCCACTCGGGCCCGCACTGGGACCGACGGGCGTAAACATCGGCAAGGTCATTGCTACTATAAACGAGAAGACCAAGGATTTTGCAGGTGTTGATGTCCCCGTAAAGGTTATTGTGGACCCCTCAACTAAGGAGTATGAGATTGAGGTGGGCATGCCTCCGGTTAGTGCTCTCATAAAGAAGGAGATGGGGATTGAGAAAGGCTCGGGTACAAAGGATACTGTTGCGGGCGATATCCCTCTGGAGAAGGTGTTGAGGATTGCAAAAGTGAAGAGCGAATCGCTCAACACTGCATCGCTGAAGAACGCAGTGAAGGAAGTGCTGGGAACGTGTGTGAGCATGAACATAACATGCAACGGCAAGAGGGCAAGCGAGGTCATAAACGAGATAAACCAAGGGGCCCATGATGCACTGTTTAAAGGCTAAAAGGAGATAAAATGCAAGGGGGAGAGGTGGCATTTGCCCGCTCGCGCGGCAGGGCCCTTGTTATTGCATTTTTGTTCTTTGCTTTGCTGTACATGCCGCTGGTTTTTGCAGATAGAGTAAAATGGTCTGCTGATTTTCAGAATACAGATATTACTGGGGGCATTGCAGTAGACGGCAACTATATCTACCTCGCCTCACTCGACTCAGTGAGCCAACTGCAGATTGTGGACGGGAAGGGGAGGTGGAGTGTGCACATAAAAGGGGGCACGCTGCTCAAACCTATAAAATCGGGTGGCATTGTACTAGCACTCTCAAAAGAGGGGGTGCTCTATGAAGTCAGCGATTCAACAAGAACAATAATAAAGACGTATAACCTGAGCGGAGAGGTGCTTAACGACCCTCTTGTAATCTCAACTAACATCTACATCCCCACCTCAAAGGGGGTGAATGCATTCAGCACACAGACGGGTAGCGCCATATGGGCGCCTAAGAGCACGTGTAGTGTGCAGTCGACGCCTGTCATCATAGGCGACAAGCTGATGTATGCGTGCGATAACGGCAACATAGAGATGATATCACGCACAACAGGGGAGCTGGTGGACCAGGCTCGGTATAGCTACGTATTCTGGAAATCATCACCGCTCGTGCTGGGCGATAGCGTCTATTTCGGGAGTTTTGACGGTAAGGTGCTCTCCATCTCAAAGAAGGGGCCGAAGGGTGTGAGATGGGTGAGGGAGACGCCAGATGGGACGCCTGTATACGCGGATATTGTTGCTGATGGTACTAATGCAATAATAACAACTGCCGGCGGTAAGGTGTGCGCACTCCAGCCAACAGGGGATTATGCATGGTGCGTTGACACCTCAAGCGGTGTTGGGGCGGCACCCATCGTAACCGATGGCGGGATATATGCGATTGCAGATAACGGGATGATGTATAGCATAACGCATGATGGTAAGGTCAACTGGGCCTATGATACAGGCCTCCCAGTAAAGGCGGATATGGTGAAGAAGGGGAGCATGATATACATTGCGGCAAAGAACGGCACGGTGGCCGCCATATCGACATCATCGTGTAACATACTGTTTCCAAGCGATAAGGGAGACATATCAGGTGTGGACATATTAGATGTTGAGGTCGATGCATATGCAGACACAGCCATAAAGAACGTGCAAGTGAAGGCAGGCGATAGCGGCTGGACAGATACAGAAAAGAGCGGCAATGAATATGTTGCGAAAATGCCTGCAAGCTCCATACCCATAGGTGAGTCCGAGATATCGTGCAGGGTAATAAGTGAGGATGGCGAGGAGTTGCAACCTTATACGGTTATAAGCGTGGTGAAAAAGCCTGCGGGAAAGAAAATGGTAGTGGAGGCGCCTACAGGTGTTGGCTATGGCTCGTCATTTGATGTTAGAATAAAAGATGAGAGCGGTGCACCACTCGACCGGGTCACTGTTATCTTCGGAAATCTTAAGTACAACAACATAAACGGCACGATAAGGATCACGCCATCCGCAAAGGGGCTATACAGGCTTGAAGTAAGGAGGGCGGGCTATGTGCCGTTTAGGGGGGAGGTTAATGTGGGTGATGATTACACCATCATCGCAGTAATGGCGGGGCTCGTAATCATGCTGCTCGCAGTGTTTTACATATTCTATAAAAAGTGGATGGAGGAGTAAAATAATAAAAAATGGGGTTCATAAAAAGAGTTGGTGATGTTATGCCGTTGCCTAAACACAAGCTTATAGAGAGGAATGTTGTTGAGGGTTATATTGGGGATGAGCAATTCCAGCCAGCCGGTGTTGACCTTACAGTCGCCAAGGTGTTCAGGTTCACGAGCAACGGCAGGATTGATTATGATAATAGTGAGAGAAAGCTGAGCGATGTTGAGGAGATAGTGTTTGATGAGAATGGATACGTGCACCTTCCAAAAGGGACGTATAAAGTGCAGTATAGGGAGATTGTGAGCATACCGAAAGATGTCGTTGCGTGGATACTGCCGAGGTCATCGCTCCTCAGGTGTGGCGTCTCGATTGAGAGTGCAGTGTGGGACCCGGGGTATAGGGGGCGTGGTGAAGGACTGCTTATCGTGTACAACGAGCACGGGTTCATGCTAAAGAATAATGGAAAGATAGGACAGATGGTTTTCCTGCCGCTCGTTGAGGAGGCGAGGGAGACATACTCTGGGAAATACCAAGGAGAGAACATATAAACAAGGTGAGGATGTATGAGATGGAATGCTATGCACATTGCGCTTGTTGTTGTGATTGCAGTTGCGTTTGTGCTGCTCACGGGGTGCACCGATAGTGGTGGTGCTGGTACAACTGCGTGTACACAAGATGATGATTGCAAGGAGTGGCAGTTCTGCGGTGATAATGGAGTGTGCACGCCAAATGCTGGCTACTGTTCTCAGGCTTCGGATTGTGGGTCGACTGAGAAGTACACATGCGATAAGAAGACACACAAGTGCGAGTTCAAGGAAGGGTTCTGTGAATCGGATGCAAACTGCCAGAGCTGGCAGGTGTGCGATACCGTCCTAGGCAAGTGCAAGACAAGGGCTGGGTTCTGCGATACAAATGATGTGTGCAAAAATGCGTGGGAGTTCTGCGATACCGCATCACACACGTGCAAGCCTGAGAAGGGGAAATGCGAGGATAATTTTGACTGCAATGCATGGGAGATGTGCGACACCGCGAATAACGTGTGCAAACCGCTGGGCGGTATGTGCAACGCGGATAGTGATTGTGATAGCTGGGAGTTGTGCAACACAAAATCGCATGCATGCAAGGTAAAGCCCGGACTGTGCAATGATGAGGCTGACTGCATGAGTTGGGAGTTCTGCAACCTCCAGACAAGGAGATGCGTCCCGAAGACGGGCAAGTGTAATGTGGATGAGGACTGCGGCAGTGGGCAGTATTGTGATGAGGATGCACATGGGTGCAAGACTGCATCGAATGTGTGAAGCAGGCGCTTGAAATAAGTGGCGACCGGGATTGCAGTAACGACCCCTCGGTATGTATGAGGGAGGAGGGATTGGGATGGAAAGGCGCGGTATATTGTTCATCATGATTGATGGGATGGGTAGCCTCCCCGTAAGGGATGGGAAGACAGAGTGGGAGATTACTAAAACGCCCAACCTCGATGCGCTTGCAAAGAGAGGGGTTTACGGCCTGATGAACCCCATCGGACCGGGTATAACCCCCGGTAGTGACACGTCACACCTAAACATATTCGGTTATGACCCGCACATTTACTATCCTGGCAGGGGGCCTTTGGAAGCACTCGGTGCAGGTATAAAACTCATGGAGGGCGATGTAGCGTTCAGGGCCAATCTTGCAACTGTGAATAGGAACATGGTTGTGGTAGACAGGAGGGCGGGGAGGATAGAGAGTGCAGATGCGGCAAGGATTGCTAAATCGATTGAGCGTATTGAAATTGATGGATTGGAGTTTACATTCACGCATACAGTGGAGCACCGCGGTGTGGTGGTGGTGCGCGGGAAGGGTATAACCGCATCGGTTGGAGATACTGACCCTCATGAAGAGGGGAGAGAGGTAGTGCAACCCGAGATAACTGCCGAGAATGAGAGGATGGCGAGAGCGATAGGTAAGTACACTATCGAGGTGTATAAACGGCTCAGCAAGCACAAGCTCAATAAGGGAAGAAAACTGCCCGCTAATGTTGTGCTGTTGCGTGGGGCGGGTATGTATAGAGAGGTTGAGACGTTCCAGAAGAGGTTTGGAATGAGTGCGTGCTGTATAGCGGGGGGCGCGTTGTACAAAGGGATTGGGCGTTATATAGGAATGGATGTTATCAATGTGAAGGGGGCAACGGCAACATTTGATACAGACCTTGCTGCGAAAGCGAGGGCCGCACTCAAGTGCCTTGAGAAGTATGATTTTGTGTTTTTGCACATCAAGGCGATGGACAGCCAAGGGCACGACGGTAATGTTGAGAAGCGCATCGAGATGATAAAAAGGATTGATAGAATGGTGGGGATGCTCGCGGATACAAAAGCGGTTATTGTTGTGACGGGCGACCATTCAACACCGCCAACAAAGAGGATGCACTCATTTGAGCCTGTCCCCATCCTCATTTCAAATGTAGAGGCAAGGGGTTACGGTATCAACAAATTCTGTGAAGTGGAGTGTGCGTGGGGCGAGCTCGGCACTATCAACGGCAGTGCAGTAGTACCGATGCTGTTGGCATATGCGGGAAGGACCGAAAAGTACGGCACGTAAGGTATAAAATCAGAAGACAAAATAAGCAAATTCTATTTATATCTTCCACAAGTCCTAAAGAGAATGTTTATATACAAGTTATGATATAAATTATACAGGTGGTCTAATATGGTGAATGAAAACCTAAAGATAGTATTACCGGAAG
>DYJQ01000028.1 GCA_020723045.1 Candidatus Micrarchaeum sp. | reverse complement strand
AATATGATGACACAAAGAATCGCTTGTGGATTAACAACTATGGCCTTGGAATTGTTGGAACTGATTCATGCAGATATATAAACTTCACAGATAATGCTGCAGATACTGCTGCTTTATCTACTGCAGATGCTGGTTCTGGTGGTTATGGACTTAGAACTACAGCAAGTGGCAACATTCAAGTTAAGCATAAAGGCGGAAGCTGGGCTAATATCTCAACAGTTACTGGAGCGGTACTTGCTAATGGTACCGTTCCGCTGACTGCTGATTGGGATGCTGGTGATTATAAGATTAAAGCTAAGACATTTGAAAGCGATGTACCAACTGGAACTCCTCCGTTTACAGTAGCTTCTTCAACTGTTGTAACTAATCTTAATGCTGATGCTGTTGATGGACAAAGTGTTGGTAATGCTATTCTTAGTGGCACACCTGGTGTGAGCTTGAGAGCGTCAGAACTTTTGATTGATAACGGTACAAATCCAAGTACAATAAAGGTTACGCTATTCAATAACTATAATGGAAATCACGTTTCTGAGATTGATAACATAGGTAAAGGTTATGACGGCACTTACTACTCTCTATCAACGACTGGGCAATCTCTTACTCTAAAAGATACTGTCTTCACCGATTATATACGAGGATGGATAACTGATGTTCAGATTGCTGGAGCTGATATAACCTGTAGGCCGTATGGAGTACCTCCAGATTTAGCTATAGCATTTTATGATACCGCTGGAGTTCTACAGGATATGACTTCTTTAGTTGATAGTGGATTGATTCGCGTCAGCCTTTGGTATTTAACTTCTCCGTAGAAATGTTAATTGAAGCTAACATAAAATCCGACGAGCAATTTTTGGATTTGCTTGCAATGTGCTTTGGTGATACGAGAAAGTATTGCAAGACGTTCTATCCAAACACGTTTTCTAGACCTTTCTCAAAGTTGCACGATAAAATCTTCGATTTACTTGATAATAGCGATGCGAAAAAGAAAGCTATATCAGCGCCACGAGGGTTGGGTAAGACGAGTATCGCTAAAGCGGCAGCTTGTAAAGCTGTTCATTATAGAAGCCGAAAGTTTATCCCTTACGTTAGTAAGTCTGAAACTCATGCTATCGAGCAAACCGAGGACATTAAAGATAAGCTCAGGAATGTTGAGTTACCTTATAAAGTGTTTGGAGATCCTAAAATACTTGATTACAGTGATGATCGAGGTGAGTGGAGTAAGAAGTCATACGTAGCTTTCGATACGCTAATTGTCCCTCGCGGATGGAAACAGCAACTTCGTGGATTAAACTGGCGAGACTATCGTCCAGATTTTTTAGTGTTTGATGACCTGGAAGATGATGAAGAAATACTTAATGAGGAAATTCGCAAGCGGCTTAAGGAGCGTTTCTACACTGGTGCGCAATATAGTGTTCCGCAGCATCATGATAATTGGGAGATGTTTTATATTGATACTATCAAGCACGAGGATAGCTTATTAGTAGAATTACTTGAGTCTCCTGAGTGGGAGACACTTGATTTAAGCGTGTGTGATGATTCATTCAAGACACTATGCCCAGATTTTATGCCTCAAGATAGGCTTGATAGAATTGTCGCTGAGCATCGTCGGAAGCGAACTATGGATCAGTTCGCAAGGGAGTTTATGTCTAAGGCTATCTCTCGTGAGGACGCTACATTTAAAGCCGAGCTATTTCAGTATTATAGCGAAGCTGATGAGGTATTCGCTAATCGAGTTGCAGATAATAAGATAATTAGTGTAGTTATTATTGATCCTGCTAAAACTTCAAAGATGCACAATGCACAAAGTGGAATTGTAGTTTGGGGAATTGATGTTGAGAATAGAGCTATGTACGTGCGTGAAGCTAGAGGAGAATTCCATCATCCTGATGAGCTTTATTATGATGCTATCAGCACTGCTAAGCGCTACAACGCACAAGCTATTGGTGTTGAAGTAACTGGTCTTGAGGAGTTTATAAAGCATCCATTAAAGGATGCTATGAGTAGAGCTGGTTTATTCTTTGAGCCAGTTTGGTTGAGAGCCCGATCTGGTAAAGGTGAACTTGGTGGTGAGTATGGAGGAAAGGCAGCAAGAGTAGCAAGTTTATTGCCTTATTATCGCCAAGGATTAGTGTATCATAATAGCGCTCCGGCTTCAACCAGCCAGCTCGAAGTACAGTTACTTAGCTTTCCACGATCGAAGCGCTGGGATGTAATGGATGCAGCTGCTTACATCGTGGAGATGATGGAGATAGGTGCTATATATTTTCAGAATGAATATGAGGATAGTGATAATCCGCTTGAAGAAGAATATGCAGATGTTTTGGTTGATGATCCTGGTGAGGAATTTAGATTCGCATATTGATTTTTGTATCTATCATTTTGAAAATTTCAAAATAACAGTATGGCATTAAAATATATCTGGATAGGTTCCACAGGACCTTTTATATTTGATGACGAAGCTTCTTATAGCGATGATCCTACCTTGAACTTCAAAGGTATAAGGACTACAAGTGTTATTCGCATTGAAGGTACGCCGACGGCTAATGAAGATGCAGCGCGTTTGCAAGATGTTGAAACGATGTCTGCTAGTTTTCGTCGTCATGCTACAGTTCGGCTTACGGATGGAGCTGCTGCTGGTAAGGTTAGCATTGAGATTATCAATACTTATAACGCTGATGAAGTGGCGGCGACTGAAGTTGCAAAAGGAGCTACTGAAGGAGTTTTCACGCTCGGAGCAAATGGAAATGTATTAATAATTAGCGCCGATGCTTTCTCGATCGATCCAGTTGATGTTTTTGCTGTTATGGGATTGAACTACTGTGGAACTGCACTTAATTGCGGAGCCTCAGTGTCAGAAGGTGAAGTCACAATTACGTTTCTACGTAATGATGCTTCTCCAGCGGATTTGACTGAGCTTGTAGATGTTGGAGATATTTATATTGAACTTCTTTATGTGGCGGTGTAGATGTTTGAACAGTTAGAAAGCATTGATAGTGTCACTTACGACTATCGTTATCCAGAGGGTCTCAACCTTAAGCCAGGTTCTGAGATTCATGATGACATAGTTAGGATGGTAATGGAGCGAGCTGACGCGGCAAGTAGCTTTATAAAGCCGAGATTTGCCAAGTGGCGTGAGCTTGATCGCATACTAACCGCTTACATTGATCTTGATGAGGAAGAGAAAGATATTATCTGGGATGACTATCGTAAGCCAGTTTCGATAGTTGTTCCACTAAGCTTTGCTAATTTAGAAACATTGCTGACTTACCAAGTAGCTGCTTTCCTTAATGATCCCATTTTCAGGTACGAGGGAGTTGAGAGCCGAGATACTATTGGCGCAATTTTAATGCAGCATGTAATTGATAAGCAGAATCGTAGGTTTAAGAATCCTCTCGCACTACACACTATGTGGCGAGATGGGATAGTGTATGGTATAGGCCCTGTAGTTGTTGAGTGGGATAGAATTATGGGGTATCGCAAGGCTGAGGGGAATTTCTTTAGTAGAACTGCTGCCAAGTTCTTCAAATCAGGCCCCTTGAGGGAGTATGTAGCAATGTTTGAGGGTAATAGAATATATAATATTGATCCTTATAATTACCTCCCTGATCCTAATACGCCACTCCACTTGGTACAAGAGAGTGAGTTTCAAGGTTGGATAGTAAGGCGAAATAGAATGTCGCTACTTGAGGATGAACTTGGTGAGAATTCTCCTTGGTTTAATATCAAGTACCTACGGCATGTTAGAAATTTACAAAGTAAATATTTTGTAGCTGATGGTGAAACTGGCAGATATGATTCATCACTAATTACAAGTGATTCTTTTAGGGCTGATGATATTACCAACCCTGTTGACGTGGTGTGCATGTTTGTGAATTTAATTCCATCAGAATGGGGGCTTGGAGATTCTGATTATCCAGAAAAGTGGTTCTTTGCAGTAGCAGGTGACAAGTATCTGATAGCAGCTTCTCCACAAGGAACTGATCATAATATGTTTCCAATAGCGGTTGATTGCCCAAGCTTTGATGGGCACGGGTTAGCTCCGACCAGCCCGCTTGAGGTAACTTATGGAATGCATCATGCGATTAATTGGCTTTGGAATAATCACGTTACTAATGTTCGTAAGTCTATCAATGATCAACTAGTTATTGACCCAAGTATCATCAATTACAATGATGCGGCAACGCCTAAGCCTGGTAAGTTGATTAGAGCTCGTCGATCTGCCTTTGGTAGAAACCTTAGGGATGCCATTTTTCAACTGCCAGTGTCAGATATAACTCGTCAAAATATAGCTGATATTTCAGTGCTAAAAAGTTTAGCTGATGAAGTTAGTGGAGCTACTGAAGCGGTTAAGGGGTTGAGAAGAAGAACAAGCGAACGAGTTAGCGCTACTGAAGCAATGCAAGTTAGCAACGCAGCACTATCTCGTCTTGAGAAGTATGCGAAGGTAAGTGGGTGGCAGAGCTACTTTGATCTGGCTAACATAGTAGCTGCTAATACTAAGGAGTTGATGAGTGAAGAAGTTAGTATTAAGCTAACTGGCGATTACGCTCAGGAGCTTCAATCTGAGTATAGTGATGGATTTGTTAATGTAAGTCCGAGTGATATAGATGTATTTTATGACATAATACCTCACGATGGAAGTATACCTGGTAATAATGATACTCAAGCTTGGGTGCAGCTTTATCAGATTATAGCTAATAATCCTATTATCGGTCAGCGATTTGATCTGGTTAGAATATTTAAACATATAGCAAGAGGAATGGGAGCTAAAAATGTTGATGAGTTTATTGCTAAGGCAAACATTAGTAGTAAAGTAATGATGGAGGAAGATATTCAAAAGCAAGTAGATAAAGGTAACATGATTCCTGTGGAGAAGCTCAGTGAGGTAACTAATGCACCTGCATATTAGTCAGCTTGAGGAGTTCAAAAAGAATCCGGTTTGGCTTGAGATAGTTGCCGAGATCGAGAGAGAGATTAGTATGATTATAGCTGATTTGGAGAATTCTCCTAAGGAGCAGATGGTAATTGGCGATAAGTTGATTCACAGTACTGAGTTCCATCAAGGTAAGCTTGTAGCAATAAGAAGGATACATGAGTTACCTGATATTATGATTGAGGAACTTGAGATTGATGCTAAAAATCTGGAAGGAGCACAAGATGAACAAGAAGACTGAAGAGGTTGCTGATACTAAGAAAGCTGAAGCTAATGAGAGTGCAAGCAGCTTGCTTGATGACTTTTGGGCTGAAGCTGAAGCTGATACTGATGCTAATGAGGTTGAGGAAGCTGATGAGGAAGCCGGTGAGGAAGTTGATGAGGAAGCTGATGAAGGCGGTAAGGAAGAATCTGATGCAGTCGAAGAAGTTCGCAGGCAGATGACTTCTATGATTCAAGGCTTTCAAGATGGCTCACCTCAGCTTAAGAGTATTGAGGAAGAGCTATTGACGGCTGCTCCTCAGCCTAAACCTCAAGCTAAAGGTTTGGAGCTTGAAGCTATTGAGTTATTTAAGCCTGAGGATGTAGAGGAAGGTGATCCTGTAGCTTTAGCTAAGAAATTAAATGACGCTCTTAATAAGGTTAGGATTCAAACTATTCAGGATACTATTAGAACTATAAGTCCGTCAGTGACACGAGTTATAAATGACTCAATAAATCTGCAGATGGGTGTAGCAGACTTTTATAGGAAGAATCAAGATCTTATTAGGTATAAACCCTATGTAGCAATGAGAGCTACTCAGTTGGTAGCTCAAAATCCTAATATGCCACTTGATCAATTATTCACACAACTTGAAAGGGCGGTGAGAACAGAGCTTAATTTGAAAGTAACTAGTAATCAACCGGCAAAGAAAAAAACTTTTGTTAAATCTACTGGGTTAAGTTCCAAGCGTCGTGAAGTCGATACGAGAAGCGCTCGTCAACGGCAGATCGATGAGATATTAAGAAACAGATAGGAGAAAAAGCTATGAGTTCTATGGTGAAAAGAGATATCGAGGCTGTAGTTACCGAGCCAGCTAAAACTGTTTTCTGGACTACTGTAGCTGGAACCGATACTGCTCGGGATTTGAAGCTCTGGGAAGAGAATATTTATGTGAGCACTGCTGCGGCTGCAGGAACGCTGACGCTTCCATCAGTTGCGGAAGCTGCTGGCTTAACATTTAATATTTACTCCCTTGGGGCTACAAATAATCTGACGATTAAAGATCGAGGTGATAGTCTTGGATGGACTAATATTACTCTCGTAAACGCTGGAGATTGTGCTTCGTTGAGATCTAATGGACGTCAGTGGATCTTGATCGAAAGCTAAGAAGCAGATTGATAAATTAAGAAAGGAAACTAATTATGAGTGCTTTTTTGGGTATGAGAGGAACTGGTGATTGGAGTGACAATGCCAGGCCTCAAAGCTGGAATGAAACAATGTTCAAACTGTTTCCAAATGGTGAGGTTACTCTCACTGGTATTTTGGGAATGGTAGGCCGAGGTCCAGGACAGCTGACTGATATTCGTCACAACTGGAAAACACGAACTCTAAGTACACAGGCTGGAGCAGTTACAGGTGTTTATATTGATGCTGGTCTTACTACCTCTTATGTATATGCTACCCATCAGGCAACTGTTGGAATAGCTGGTGGTGTTGTGTACGCTAAGTGTGCACTTGCAACTGCTAAAGAGTTTCGTGAAGGTCATCAAGTGTTGCTTCGTGATTCTGATCGGCCTGATGTAGATGTAACAGCTAAGTGCGTTGAAGTTGTCCATAATGGAGCTAATTCTTACGTAGCTTGCAGATTGCTGGAAGCTGATGACAATGATCCAAGTGCATCAACCTACAATTTATCCACTGTAGATCGTATCTTGGTAATTGGATCAATCAACTCCCAAGGTGGAACTATTCCTCAAGCTATTAGCTACGATCCAACTGATGTGTACAATTTAACTCAGATCTTTCGCACTCCACTTGAGATCACTCGTACTGCTATGCGAACTAAAATTCGCTCACGAGATGCTTATCTTGATGAGAAAGAAAATGCACTTCTTTATCATGGCATTGAGCGTGAGAAGGCATTGATCTGGGGTATTAGAACGGAGGGAACTGGAGCTAACGGTAAACCTGAAAATACTATGATGGGCATCATCCAGTTCATCAAAACCTATGCTTCTGCCAACGTTGATAACTTTAGGCTGTCCACCGCTTATAGTGGAAAGACTTGGTTAGAAGCTGGTGAGGAATGGTTTGATTCAATGATGAAAGCTATTTTCTCAACTGGATCTGGCGATCTTGGCGGAGAGGCTTTCGCACTGATTGGTGCTGGAGCTGCCCTTGGTATTAAGCGAATGGTGCAAAAGGCTACGCTTTATACTATTAGCTCTGAAACCAAGGACTATGGGCTCAAAGTTACAACTTTGCACTCTCCCTTTGGTGATCTGTATTATAAGATTCATCCGTTGTTCAGCTGGGAAACCACTAATGACTATTCGATGCTGATTATTCCTCCGAAGAATATCAAAAGAATGGTCATTGATGACACTGATTTCTACGAAGATCCTCGTAAGAAGAAGATGTCAACTGGCGACCGAGTTGATGGTTTGAAGGAAGAGTTCCTTACTGAGGAAACTTATGAGTATAATCTCGTAGGTCCTTGGGGATACTTGAACGGTGTTGGTCAGGATAATATCGTCTAAGCCTCAGTTGGGAGGCAGCTTTTTAAGTTGCCTCCCTATTAATTTGAAAATTTCAAAATGATAGGAACGATTTATGTTTGAGCGATTAGAGATTGTAGACAGGAAACAAATTGACTTCTTGCTTGAAAGTGAACTTAGCCCAAAAGGGTTCAGATACTTTAAGGAAGGAGTAGTTGTTCTGCACGAAAAGGAGCGAATTTACGGGGTTAGTTTTATCGGCGATAATAGAGTTGTGGCAGTTATAAATGATGATAAACTTAACCCGATTAGGCTCAATCTTAGAAAATCAGCTGAGCTATTTATTGATTATCCAGATAGTTTGAAACCAGCGGTTAGACAGGTAGCTGCAAAACCAACAGTACCTAAGAAAGTTATTGAAAAGCAGCAGCTAAAAAAGCAAATCGAAGACGAATTTGAAGGTTTATAAAATGACTCTGTTGCAGATAAGAGAGTTATTTAGAGAGGCTTCTGGAAGATATGATCTCTATGATGCTGGAACTGCTGGTAGTGCTTTTTCGGATATATTTTTAATTCAGCAAGGAAGCAGGTATCTTGATGAGCGCTATCCACAACCTGAGAACTTTAGATGGTATAAGCTTGAGGCTAATACTGGAGATTTTAGGTTGGTAGTTCCTGATCTAATTTTGGCCAAGGAAGTTTGGGCTATGGAGTCAGGCGGTAATAGGTTTCAGCTTACTTATAAACCGCTTGGATTTTTGAAGTCTCAATATGCTAAAGATAGTTCGTCTTTGGATACTGGAGCTCCGA
Source organism: Candidatus Micrarchaeum sp. (assembly GCA_020723045.1). Lineage (GTDB taxonomy): Archaea > Micrarchaeota > Micrarchaeia > CAILAH01 > CAILAH01 > DYJQ01. The sequence goes on along the minus strand of DYJQ01000028.1, from coordinate 3,325 downwards.
AGTATTGGTCTAATGATTTAATAATGTTAGCACCAGATCAAATTGATCTTGGTGCGGCTGATTTTAGCTATGATGCTGATGAACTATTATTTGACCCAACATTAGAGAAGCGTGGAATCTTATGGATGCCGCCGCTTGATGCTACATATATGATTTCGATTCTTGGTGAGTTCTATAGCGAGTCGTTAACATTAGCTAATGATATTAACCCTTGGAGCGTGAAGTTTCCAATGGCGTTAGTACATGCCGCACTATTAGCGCTTGAGAGGTTTTACAGAAACTTTGAGGGGGTTAGAGATCAGGCAGCTAATATTGCAGATTTATTGACTGGTCCTGAGTACTCGACAGTTGAGAGGGAGACTGTTGGATTAGCTAATAGTCAGATGCAAGGATAATGATAAGGAGAATGATATGAGGGTTAGAAAGCAGATCTTAGCACGCTTTAAGAAATTGAAGAAAAAGCAGATTGAAAGCGCTAAAGAAATTAGGGACGAAGCTGAGTTAAAGCTGAAGCAAGTTGAGGCAATGATTAAGGAGATGACTAATGCCAGTAATAGTTCGAAAGGGGAAGGGCAAAAACTCTTGGTTGATCGTAGAGAAATCAACGGGGAAAGTAAAGGGGAGGTCGACAAGCAAAGCGAAAGCACAGAGAAGCGCGAACGCAAGGAACGCAGCAAGACACGGATGGAAGCCCACGAGACGGAGAAAGTAGAGTGAGAGAATTCTCGCTTAAAATAGCTAATTTTGGAAAAGGGCTTAGATCAGATTTCCGGCAGCGAAAAAATTCTGGCTTGTTGACAGTGTTGAAAAATGCTGAGCCATTTGGTGACAGATTGATAACTTGGCAACCTGCTATTAATCCTTTCAGCCTTGAAGTTATCTCAGCTGCTGGAATTGATCTTGTTGATTATCCTTATCCACAGCTTTTTAAGGGCAAAGTTTATTGGCTACTTGCTGATGGTCAAAGGATCTTTAGAGTCCATCCAGAAGATTGGACACTAACTGAACTAACGCTTTACAATTATAAATCTCGTGACGTTGAAGCTTCAGTTCAGTACACTGGCTTGCCTTGGCACTTTGTCGATATGGGTGAAGCTTGGATGTTGTTCAATGGAACTTCAACAGTGTTTCATACTAACTTTGAAAAGATGCTTGGGCATCCAGATGTTGCTTATGTCCAGAGTGATATCTATATTGAAACCGGTTGTGAGTTTAGGGGCAGGGCGCTCTATGGTGGCTTCAATGGAGAATCATTCTGGAGCGATGAGTGGAAAAGCTTCTTTGCTCAGTGGGCAGATAAGCATGAACTTGGCTTGTCACTCGAAATGGGAATTGCCGAGAATATGGTGTGGTTTTCGACTATAGGCGGTGGAGATCTTCTCTGGTTATTCTATCCTGAGTTGATGCTATCAGGAGTTATCGAAGATGGTGCAGCTCATAGTGGTGACAAGCCATTGATTTTTGACTTTCTAAGGAGGAATGAATCAGGGTTAATTTCAATGCCTTGGCAGGGGAGAGTTAGAAGACTCATACCAATGGAGAGCGGTGTTGTTGTATATGGAGATCATGGAGTTTCATTCCTTCGACCAGTGCTTGAGCCTTATCCAACTTTTGGATTGATTGATGAGTTTCCTGGTCTACCACCAGAGATTGGAATAGCAAGCTATCGAGCAGCTGATGGAGATAATTACACCCACTTGATGCTTGATAATAAAGGAGAACTTTGGCTTCTTACAAGTGACTTAAAAGCTACAAAGCTCGGATATAAGGAATTCTTCTTGGATATGCTCGGACAGATAATTATGATTAATTACTCTGCTGAGGAAAAGGCTTTCTACATTGGCAATGATCAGACAACTTACAAATTAAGAGAAAATGGACTTTGTCAAGTTGATCAGATAATTACGTCGGTTAGTTTTACTGATGGAGGTGAAGTTGCATTTTGTGATGAAGCTGGTTATAGAGATAAGCAATTTTTGTTAACTACTGACATAATTGATTTTGATCTATCAGGTTATAAAACTATTAACTCTATCGAGGCTGATTACGCTGGTGAGGGAGCTATTTACGCGTCCATATATTATAGAAATGATAAATCAGCTGATTTTAGTCAAACCGAGTGGAGGCGACTAAACCCTGATGGGTGGGTGAGATTACCATGCTCAGCAAGAGAGTTCAAAATTGCTCTTAAGTGTAGCGATTATTCTACAATTGACCCTCCAAGCTCGCTTAATGTAAAATGGGGATTAGCAGATAAAAGGATGATCAGGAGTCAGTATGTTAATCAAGCTACAGCTTAACGAGATAGCTACAAATTGGGACAATTTATATCAAGTAATAAGTATGAGCCTACCTGCGGATGAGAGTGGTAGTAGATCTGTTAATATGCTTAATAGTATCATGCTTGGCAATCTAGATGTGTGGCTTCTTAGTAGTGATAAAAGGGCCTTAGCTATTGGAACTACTACCATCATGATTGATACAATAGATGGGGAGCGAAACTTAGTGATATACTCACTAACTGGACTTGCGCCGATTAGTGATGATGATTATAAGAACGCTTTTAGTAGCTTGAGTAAGTTTGCTAAGGCTCAGCAATGTAAGAAAATAGTTGCGTACACTGATAACAAAAGATTGATTGATATGGCAAGTAAGCTCGGTGGTGATACTAAAACTGTAATGATTTCTTTGGAGGTGTAATGGGTAAGTCTGGTGGTGGAAATAGTGGCGCTATTAAGTATCCTGATTACATGGAGGATATTCATGAGAAGTGGCTTGGACTTCCTTCTCATGTAAATACGGATATGGTTACGCTTATAGAAGCAGGAGTAGATAATTCGCCTTATGATAACACTACTGCTTATAGTCCAGCTGCTGAACTTGCTGCTAATCAATCAAGATATGACTCATTTAATGCACTAGTTACTGCCCTTAGTCATACTAATGACTGGCAAGCTATGCTGACCACAGCTGAAGGAAAGCGTGATTCACTTTATCCGGATACTAATACTGATATAGAAACGCTTCAAGACACAGCCCGTGAGCAAGCTGAGGATGCAGTCAATTTAGCAATTACCGACGGAGTTAATAACATTGCTACACTTGTTAGTTCTGCTGACGCGGCAGTTCTTGATGATATTAACGCTAATATTGAAGCTGCTATTAGCAAGGCAGTTGATGACAACATTGAGGATATTATTAGTGAGTTAGCTAATTCATTTGAGGAAACTAATAAACCAGCGTTTCTAAAATCAGTTAATAGATTTGCTGGAGCTATGTCAGATATTAATGCTGTTAATAGCTCTGCTTTTGTAATGGGGATGGC
>DYJQ01000027.1 GCA_020723045.1 Candidatus Micrarchaeum sp. | reverse complement strand
AATAATAAAAAAGCGCTGGGGGGGAGAGATTCAAGAGGAACCTTCTTCCCACACCCACGATGGGTGTGAGATTAGAAGGAGAGAGGGGGGCGTTAGCCCCCATCTTCTCCTCTATTTGAACTCCCGCGGCCTTTCGGCCACTGGATTAGCAATCCAGCGCCCTACCGGACTAGGCGACCCCAGCACGGGGCGGGCCCCGTCCCCCTTGCGACCATCTTCCCTTTTAGTGGGGGATAGGTGTAGACCATTGCACAAACGGAGTTTGTGCAAGCCGTCAACGTAAGTTGACGCAACACGAGGGAGGGGGATGTGCCCCCTCCATCAGTGTTGGATTCGCCGGGATGGATAACGTATACACATACAGATTTGTCCGCCAGCCAATTACTTCCTGTTGACCTGCGGCACGGCACATCCAGTTTAGAGCTGCTCCTTCCGGCCTGACTCGGTTCACAGGATGCACCGCCGCGCAGGGCAGGAGATCAACATTGGACTAGCGGGTCTGTAAGTGCATACGGCACCTCTCCCGGTTTTTCGGCCCTGCCTGAAGGGGGTTTGCAGTTACAAGGGACCCCTAGCCCCCCAGCCTATCCAATCCTATTTATGGTGTTAGAATATATTTAAACATTCCTCGCAAAGTAGTTCCATATGAAGAAGTGGAGTGCGATCTTTACATTACTGCTAGTTTTCGTCTTGCTGGCCGGCTGTATTGATGTGGGCCGTTCAGTGATACTAGTGCAGAAGAAGGCAATTCTCGATAAGGCAACTTCTTCTGACACTGACGGCGACGGCATCCCGAACATCTGGCACTACACATTCAAGCCACAGGACACTAGCGGCTTGAGTATGAAAAAGGAGATCTATGTTACTGGAACATCCAGAAACAATACGTTTACAATCGTGAAATACTATCTCCGCAATGACACAAAAGCAACGGCTTACTACAACCAACTTTCAAACACAGCCACCCTCTCCCTCTCGTGCATTTACGCGATAGATGAGGTCGTCCCATGCGATAGTGAAGAGCAATGCTACAACCTCTGCGTATCAAAAGTGCGGTGCATGAACAGCCTCAACAAAGACCCTGCACTGAACGGCTCATTCTATTCATTCTCCGTTGATTTCCAGCGGGTAAGGAAGGATGCGGCCGACCTGCGCACCCTCCTCCTTTCGAGCAGCTCCCTCTCGCAGGCAGAGCTTGACAACATCATCATCGAGCGGGACAAGATGAAAGCGGACATACAGAAACTCCTCAGCAATCCAATATTAATGAATGGCTACTGCGACTCTAGCGACATCCTCCTGCTCCAGAACAGCCTCACTTATCTTGAGAACATATATGAGGTTGACCAGAAGGCATATGCAAACCAGTTTTTCAATGCATACTCAAAGTATGAAGTCTCTTCAAAGATCTCATTCAGCTATGATGAGAATGCAGTCGTTGATGTTGACGATACAATCCCAGAATCATTTGCAAAATCTAAAACGGACCTACAGTTCATAACCGCACCAACGTTCATTTCTGACAACGCGCCATTCGTCTCCCGCTACCGCCTCTCATTCAAGAAGGTTGAGGGGACAAAGGATGAAATTGCATACAAAGCATCAGCCGACCCGCACAATTGGGACGTAGAGATGGGATCCATAAACTACCCTACGGGCACCATAAAAGTGCTTGAGCTTGAAAGCTTCGGCCCATACGTTGCATTCAAGGGCACATTCACATCCATGTTGAACGCGCTGCGCGGTACGGTGGGGTTTGGGGTTGCATTCAGCATAACGCTCTTCATCTTCTTACTCATACTCTATCTCCTGTTCATCATACTAAAACTCCTAAGCAGTGTACTTCTCAGCATCTCAAAACGCGAGCCACTCATAGAGGCTGTTTACAGGGTTGCGGGCATAGGCGGCCGCGGCAGGATGGGAATGGCCGCAGCTGGGATAGGAGCGCTTGCAATAGGTATATACCTTATGTGGGGTGTTGAGCCCGCAACTGATGATGCATTCAATGCAGTCCTTGCAAACAATAACCTCCTAGTGGGCATACTATTCTTTGCGATAGGCGAGTTCTCACTCTATTTCCTCGCTTCCGATGTTATTAAGGGGCTCGCGCTGGGCGATAGGTATTACAGGCCGGTGTATGTGCACGGTATACGTAAGGTGCTCGTTGAGAAGGACCTACGCGATGAAATCGCAAGGATGCGCGCTGATATACTAAGCCTCAAGGAGGAGGTTGCAGTCTCAGGTATTGCAGCGGACTTGGCGCGTGTTGATATCTTTATGACGCGGTTAGCATACGCAGAGTCGCGTATCTCACACGGCAGACTTGATGAAGCCGAATCTGAGATGGAGAAGTTCCTACGCAATGAGTATGCCTCATTACACGAGCTTCTTTCAATATCTATCGATCAGGTGAGGGCGGCTGAGAGGATGCGCGAGAGTGTTGAGGATGACATCGTAAGGCTTGAGGCGCTCTACAGGAAGGCCTTAAACTATAACGTGGCGCTTGAGCACAAAAACTGGCGTGATGAGGCCAACAAGTATAAAGGGCTTCTGAGCATGGGTGGTTATAATGCGGCCAACAAGCATTTAGAGGATACATCACAGGCGATAAAACAGGAGATCAGCCAACTCACCGCAGCGATAGCACAGGTTGAGCACCTCCGTCAGCAGACATTCCTCTGCCCCGTATGCAGGAAAAAGACGAGCCTCGCCTCACCCACATGCGAGAATTGTGGTATCCCTCTAGATGAGGGCTTCAGCAAGGCGCTCTCTGATTTCAAGAATGAGTTCAATGTTCTCAGTAGGGAAGTGAAGGATGCAGGCATTACTGACGCTGAAAAAGAGGTTAAGTCCATAGGCACGCTCATGAGCCTTCTTTCTGAGAATGTTGCGCATAAGGAGTTCATAAAGGCATCCGAGCTTGTAATCTCAATCGATGAGAAGATGAAGGTGGTGGAGGAGTTGTTAGGCAGAAGCAAGGCTGAGGTTGGCGGCCAGCTCCGCACAGAGATTTCCAAGCTGCGTGATGATATAATCGCGCTTAGAGAGTCTGCCACTGTTGCAGAGGTTGCATTTGATGCAGAGCGCATATCCAGTTTTGTAAAGGACCTCTCAAGCGCTGAAAGCCTAATAAAGATGGGGAGGATTGCAGAAGCCGAGAGAGAGGTTGAGAAGAGCAGGCAGGAGTATGCAAGCCTGAAAGAGTCGATTGGCAGTACTCTGGATGAAAAACACGCACTCGATAAGATGATGGCCGATGTTGATGGCGAGCTGGACATTCTCGAAACACTCTATGGCAAGGCAGTGATGGCTGGGGTGCGCCTTGATAGAAAGGACATGCGCTCTGAGGCATACAAATATTCATCAATATTTGCGTCGCGTGGGTTTATCCATGCGAAGAAGCATCTTGAGAATGTATTACAGCTGATAAAGAAGGAGCGCAGTGCAGTGCAGAGTGCCATAAACGAGATGGAGCGCCTGAAACAGATAAAATTCACGTGCCCCGTATGCGGGCGCACCACATCGCTTGCATTTGACACATGCGAGAGTTGCGGCATCTCGCTCGAAGAGGGGTTCAACAGGAGGCTATCCGATTTCACGACCACGCTGGATATGGTGCGTGGTGAAACGAAGGGACGGCTTGCTGATGAGAGCGCAAAGGCCGCCGCTTCAATAGAGGTGCTCATCAATCTTCTTAAGGAAAAGATAAAGAGCAAGGATTATGTAAAGGCATCTGAACTCGTGGCGTCTATTGATGAAAAGATGAATTCTCTTGAGGAATCACTCGGCCGCCGCAAGGCAACAGTAGTTACACAGTTGCGCGATGAGGCCGCAAGGATGCGCAGTGAGGTGCTTGTACTGAAAGAGTCTGCAATGTCCGCCGGCGCCCCGCTTGATTTTACAAGGATTGCCGAGTTTATGAGGGCACTCTCTGATGTTGACAGCCTGCTCTCACTGGATAAGGTTGGCGATGCGGAGCAGATGCTCGATACACAACTGCGCAGGGAGTTTGAAGCACTCCGTCAATACATCTCGGTGAGTGTAGACCAACACCGCCTGCTTAGCGCGATGGTTGACGAGATGGATGATGAGCTTGACGTGCTCGATTCCCTTTACACCAAAATAGACAGCTATGGGATACCATACGAAAAGAAGAACGTGCGGGCAAAGGCCGTGCTTTACAAGGACATTTTGGCATCACGCGGGTTTGATGCTGCGAAGATGCACATAGAGGAAGTGCTGGCGGATGCGAAAGATGAACGGAAGACGATTGAGAAGAGGATAGCGGAGATTGAACATCTTAGGCAGACTAAATTTACATGCCCCGTGTGCGGGCGCACCACATCGCTTGCATTTGACACGTGCGAGAGTTGCGGCACACCGCTTGCTGATGCATTTACAGCAAAGGCCCGTGATTTCAGGCATGAGCTCGAGTCAATCGCGATGGAGTTGCAGGGCAAGAAGGCAGCACGCGTTGACCGTCTTGTCTCATCTGTTGATGTGCTCATAACCCATCTTGACGACGATGTTAAGTCCAAGAGATTCGATAAGGCCGCAGAGCTCGTCTCAACCATAAACGAGAAAATAAAGCACCTACAGGAATTGCTGAGCAAGATGGTTGCGATGGAGGTTGAGTTCGATGCAGAGACTGAGGCAATAGAAGCGCATATAGAATCCATACCTGCACTGCTGCTCAAGGCACAGGAGGCAGGCATTGACGTCTCAGCTTACGAGAAGAGGTTCAATTCACTTGGCGGCTCAAAACTGCTCGAGGAGATATTCAACCTCCCGCTGGATGAGGCTGTCCAGAAAGGCAAGGACCTTGCTGATAGTTATGCGCAAATTGAGTCGGACCTTAAGAATACCATTGCAAAATTCACGGTTTCTGTAAACGCGCTCGAGCGCGTAAATGAGCTTTTCACTGAAGCATCAACACTCATCACCAAGGGGAAGGGCGTGGGCATGAGCCTTGATGATTATTCAAGAAGGCTTGGCGGCCTCAACATAGACGGGCTCATAGAACGGATAGAGAGTAATGAGGCGGATGAGAAGGACATAAGCGATGCAGTAACCCAGCTCACCGAGATGACTGGCGACCTCAAGAAAAGGGTATACGGAATGCTCGGATTGATGGAGCAGATAACGGCGATTGAGGATAGGATACAGGAGGCCAACAGGCTTTTTGAGGAGTGCAGGAAGGGCGGCCTCCCAATTTTTGAGGAGCAGGGGCAGGTTTATGCGCTTGATGTTGAGCGGCTCAAGGCAAGGGCACGCGAGGCCAAACCTGATGAGATTGAATCGATACGCAGTGAAGTCTCTGCCGTCGATGTCAGCATGAATTCTGTCCTCATGGGGCTCAGAAAAAAACAGGCTGTACTTGCATCATGGCCTACCTGGAAGGAAAATCTCATCTCTCTGCTTAAGAAGCAGGATAGAGTGGAGCCTGCGATGTTGGTGAGCATACCCGCAGAGTGGCGGCCGTGGGTGCTTGAGAAATTTGTGAGTGAGACCGACCTACCCGTGATGCTCGGGAATAATGCAATAGTTAAGCTAAAGTCTATTAAAGGCATAAGCAAGGCGGATATATCTGCAATACTTGGCGATATGATAAAAACACAGCGCATACTGGGCGGCGTAGTCCTTCGTAAGGATGGGCTTGTGATAAGCAGTGAGTTGCCGGGCGGCCGTGACGCCTCTGCAATTGCTGCGATGAGTGCGCGTGCGATGCAGAAGGCAGAGCAGGCGTCCAGTGCCCTGAATAAGGGTGATGTAAATTATATGGTGTTTAACGCAAGAGATGGGCGCATAATAATCGTAAAAGCCGGTGAGCAGGCTCTCGTGCTCGCGCTCATAAGGCCAGATGAGGACCTCGGTTTTGTAGTGCTCACTATGAAGAAGGCCTCACGGAAGGTAAGGGAGTTGATAGACAAGCTATAGTTTTTATCCCAGCATTGATTTTTAGCCAAATATTCTCTTCGCATTCTCACTCGTTGCTCTATCAGCCTCTTCAAAGCTAACACCCTTTGTTTCTGCGATTATCTCAATCGCCCTCCTAACATCAAGCGGGGTCTTCCCCACAGCGGGTGCATCCGTCTCCGCTGTTATATGAGAGATGTCCACGCTTGCAATCGCCTTTACTCTTTCTTTTCCCCTGAGTGGCGGTATGGAGATGTACCACCCTCTATCCGCAATCTCCCGTGCCTCATCAACACTTCCCGAAAAGAAATGAAACTGGACATTACCCCCGAAGTTCTTCAATTCGTGTATGCACTCCTTTACAGCGTCTCTTGCGTGTATTACTATCGGCCTCCCCATCTCCTCCGCCAGCATTATCTGCCTTCTGAACAATCCCCTCTGCAATTCCATCTTTTCTGAAGTGTCTGCCCAGTGGAAATCCAACCCAATCTCACCTATAGCATCAACATCATCCTTATTCTCGATTGCAAGCCTCTCTATCTCTTCGACTTCATCTTTACTTTTAGCACTCATGCATTTCTGTGGCGATGCCCCAACAATGCAGTATAGAAAATCACTATGCGCCTTTTTCATTAAGAGTGCGTTTTCACTTGACTTTAAGTCATACCCGCAGTTTGCTATACGCTCCAGCCCCCTGTAATCATCGATGTTTATCCCTTCAATATCCATGAGATGACAGTGTGCATCGATCATAAACCGCATACCCCCCAGATGCTGTTCTCTTATGATTTATATATTTTATTAAACTCAAATCAACGCATGAGCACTACATTTGCTTCAGTTAACGAGCTTAAGCCTGGCAAGTTTGTTATGATTGATGGAGAACCGTGCAGGGTTGTGGAGATAGAAAGCTCCAAACCGGGAAAGCACGGTTCTGCCAAGATGCGCATCGTAGGGGTAGGCATATTCGATTCACAGAAGAGGACACTGTTCAGCCCTTCAGGAGAAGATGTCGAAGTTCCGATAATAGAGCGCAAGCGGGGTCAAATCCTCTCTGTAAGCGGGGATAGTGCCCAGATAATGGACCTTGACACGTATGAAAACTTCGATATTGCAATACCTGCGGAGATGGTTGCGGATGCACAGGCCGGCAGGGAAGTGGAATACATGGAGGCGATGGGCCGGCGGATACTGGTAAGGGTTGCGGGCAAATAGTTAACTGGTGATCATCATGAAACTTGAAATAACAAATAAGAACGTGAACCCTCTGTTCAACAGGACAGAGCTGACTTTTGAGGTTTATTATGACGCGGAAACACCCTCCCGTGCGATTGTCATAAGGGAGATTGCGAAGGCACTCAAGGCGGATGAGAATGTTGTAATTGTGGATTATATCCGCCAGCCGTTCGGCAGGAAGAGCTGTTACGGTCGTGCCAAGGTTTACAAGTCGGTTGAGGATATGAATGTCGAGTCGAAGCACCTGCTTGAGCGTGCTGCTAAATCTCTCGGCAAGGGCAAGGGGACGGAGGCAAAACCTGCGGAAGAGGCCAAGCCAAAGCCAGCTGAGTGAGGCCAAGCAAAGAGAAAAGAGGTAGTAGGTGATTTTTAATGGCAGAGAAGAAAACAGTAAAGAAAAAGCCGCGTATATACAAAAAGGGCCGGGATTGTCCCAGGTGTGGTGCGGGCACAAAACTTGCAGAGCATAAGGACAGGTTCTCATGCGGCAGGTGCGGTTACTACGAAAAGAAGGCCAATGCATGAGCAGGTTGTTCATGAATTAGTGCGCCACAATAATGTGTTGATTATGGATGTGACCAAGCGCGACAAGTTCCTCTTATCGCTTATCGTTGCAACTTTAGCGGTCCTTCTCTCGGCAACCGCATCATACTTCTTGTACATAAGTATCTATTACTTAGCCCCCATAGCGCTCATCCCCGCCTATTTCATACGCAGGCGCTTAGATGTATTCCTGCTCATTCTTTTCACTGCGCTTCTTACGATTCTGATGCACGACATCCCGTATTTCACACCCATTCTTTTTTCAATAATGATGTTGTTAGTGCCCATCTATGTGGCAATGCGTAGCAGGAGTATGATGGAGGCACTCGCATCACTTGGGTTTAGGGGCTCTCCCATACGCGCGTTCGTGATCGCCCTACTTTCACTTGTGCCCGCCGGCATGATTCTCTTCCTGCTCTCGCTCATCGCGGTTTATATGGGTGCTAATGACGCATCTAAGGTTGATGCAAAGGTATCCTCCCTCCCCATTTACGTTCTCGTTTATGCGGTCACGATAGGCCCGCTCGCAGAGGAGGTGTTCTTTCGTTCCTTCCTTCCTCTGTATATGCACCCCATCATCGCCAGCCTTTTCTTTGCATTCGCGCATTTCTCATACGGTTCAAGCTTTGAGATAGTGGGTGCATTTGTGATGGGCCTCCTGCTTTATGTACTTTACAAGCTTTCTGGCGATATAAAGGCAGCTATCTTTGCGCATATGATGATAAACATAATCTCGCTTTACGTGATGGTGGGCATGTGATGAAGAAGAGGGCATCCATAACGCTGGGTATAGAGAGTACTGCACACACACTAGGTATAGGCATCTATGGGAATGGCAAAATACTTGCGAACTCGTACAGGACATACTCGCAGAAGTTTGGCGGTATGAAACCGTCGGATGCTGCCGACCACCACGCGGTTGTGTTTGAGGAAGTATTGAGAGAGGCAATGGCCAACGCAGGGGTGAGCGTGCATGACATTGCCCTTATTGGCTATTCGAAAGGGCCGGGCCTTGCGCCCTGTCTCAGGGTAGGGAGGACGGGTGCGGTGTTATTATCATCAATGCTAAAAATACCGTTAATCCCCCTTCATCATTCGCTCGCGCACATAGAGATAGGGCGGTATGAGTGTGGAATGGAGGACCCGCTCGTGGTCTACGTGAGTGGAGGCAATACACAATTGCTTGTGCGCAAGGGTAGCCACTATTCAGTGCTTGGCGAGACACTTGATATGGGCCTCGGCAATGCCATAGACCATCTTGCGCGTGAGATGGGGCTTGAGAAGGCGCATGGTGGCGAGATTGAGAGGATTGCGAGGGAGGGTAATTATATCGAGCTCCCATATACGGTGAAGGGGATGGACTTTGCATTCTCGGGTCTTGTGACACGGTGTGCGCAGCTGCTTCCAAAGCATTCGAATGCCGACATTGCACACTCTTTTCAGGAGACTGCGTTTGCGATGCTATGCGAAGCTGCGGAGAGGGCGTTGATGCTCACGAAGAAGAAAGAGGTGCTCTTATGCGGTGGTGTGGCGCAGAACGGGAGGTTGCAGGGGATGGTGAAGGCGATGGCTGAGGAGAATGGTGCGGTCTACGGCACGGCAAGGAATGAATACAACAAGGATAACGGTGCGATGATTGCGTACACCGCACATTATTTGTACGATAGATATGGAGGAAAATACCCTGATAGGGATAATAACATAAGGCCAAAGTACAGGATAGAGGATGCGCCTGCATAAAATCCATATTTAATCTTTCATCCTCTTTATGTAATACATGGCCATAAAACAGGTTATGTCAAGGTATACTAGCATGTTTGAAGCCAGTGCACAAAAGATACCGTTCGACCCAAACGTAATAACGCTACTTTCTCTAGTTGCTGTTGCCATCGGCACCTATTTCATATATGCGGGCAGCATACCCTTGGCCATACTCTTTGTGGCACTCGCATTTGCATTTGACGGGCTTGACGGCTTGGTCGCGCGTGCGCAACGCAAGGTGACAAAATTCGGTGCATACTTAGATGGCATTGCAGACCGTCTTGTCGAGATGTTCGTCCTCGTGGCGATGATGCACCTTGTGTGGCCAGCCAGTGAGATTGCGCTTTTTTCCCTGATAATGCTCCTTTCATTCGGCACATTCCTCACCTCGTTTGCAAAGGCATATGCAGACCATAGGAAGGCAATAACTGACAGGAAATTGCTTGATAAAATGGATTGCGTATTTGAGCGTACTGAGCGCGCCATCCTTATATTCATCTCGCTCATTCTCTACATGTACAGCCCCATCTACTCACAGTATCTGCTCTTGCTAGGCGCCATTCTCTCGTTAATCGCATTCCTCCAACGGTTCGTGTTTGTCTTTGAGCACTCGGCTTGACGTCCCATCACTTGATTTTTATATTATTCGCTCTCATATCTCTCATTATGAAATACAGGCTCAGCGCACCCTGTAGGGGCAGCAACACGTTCGATGCTATTCCTGAAGGCGAGGTTGAACTAGGCCAGGACCGCATGGTATCCATCTTCACTGCGCTTGGTTATGAGATAAAAGTTAGGAGCGATGTATTGGTGATTGGTAAGAGGGGCGATGTGGAGGTAGCGCTTTATAGAAGGGGCAAAGCCATAATAAAGTATGTGAAGGAGAAGGAAGAAGCAGAGGCAATTGCATCCAGTATATTTAGACTCATATGATTTTTTGGATGCCCTTGTAAGAGAAAGAGGAGGGCGAGCGTTGCGAGCGCCTCGGCCGGGATCGAACAATGCGGAGCATTGTGAGAGATGCTGAGGGGCGAGCGTTGCGAGCGCCTCGGCCGGGATTCGAACCCGGATCGCAGCCGTGACAGGGCTGAATGCTAGCCGTTACACCACCGAAGCACTGGATAAGAGTTAAATGAAGGAACCTTTATTATATTTCTCTTTTGCTTAGATCTCTCCCGTATACTTTTTATAGAGCAGAAGGAGGATGACAACGGCGATCAAAACACCTGCAATGAGCGTTACTACATCAACCCCACCTTTCTCATCCGTTGGTGTCGCCGTCACGTTCTCAGATATGGTCTCGTTATCCTTCACTGTCACCCCCCTTTCCACTGTAAAATTGCCTGCGTATATATTCTCATTCCCCTGCTCATCAAACGCCTCAATCTCATAGTTTATGGGCGTGTCATACTCAAGCGGGATGGTAGCTTGGAACGCATCTTTGCCAATCTGGTACATCTGTATAGACTTCCACCCATCATTCCCTGCCTTGTACCTAAACCTTAACGGGTCGACTGTACGCAACCCACTCGCCTTGCTCCCGGGGTCGATGACAGCCGCGCTTATGAATACGGCCTTTTGTACAGCATCAACTTTCTTACTCACTTGGCTTATGGTTGGCGGTGTGCCATCGAGCACGACCTCCATATCCACGTTGTCGTATAGTGAGAGGTTAAACTGTCTGAAACCGCCTGCATTGCGGAGTATTATCTCAACATTATCGCTTATCACGTTCTGGAATGATACATAACCCGCATCATCAGTATGCTTGCTCTCACCGTTGAGCATAACATCAGACTGCAGGATAGAGCCATAATCGTCGATTATACGCAGCCTCACGTCATACCTCGGTATTATGGCAACCTCGTTGACATCAGCACCATGTACCGACCCGCTGAATGTCCTCTTCTTGCCCGCATACTCCACTACGGCTGTATATTTCTTACCGTCAATCGCACTCACCCATACACTACCACTTGCATCGCTCCTATACTCCTGGCCGTCAAAGGATACCTGTGCATCCTCTATGGGCTCGCCGTTCTGGTCCTGTACTTTTATGTTTATTCTGTATGCAGAGAATGAGAACGTCTTGAGAAATGGCAGGTTGTCATGGCATTTGGAGCCGAGGCTCCCGCATGTTATCTTCTCGCTCTTCTCCTGCCCGCTGTAGAGTGCCTTTACAACGTAATACCGTGTTTCATAGGCAGGATTATCCACATTATTTGAGAAGGAGAGGATGAGTTTACCGCTTTCGTTTGTGGTCATGTTGAATGAGCCATCCAGTGTTTCCTCGGTTATCGGAAAGTTATTCTTTTGGTACAGCACGGAGACGACCGCCCCCTTGAGCGGCCTGTTCAGCGAGTCGACAACGTGCGCTTCAACCTGTTCGTACCACGTTGCAGAGAGTGCACTAGCAAATAAGAGAACCAAGCAGAGTGAAATAATGAGCTTCATAGTTATAGATTAGCAATATTAACCCTTATATTATTTAGAGGCGCGCTTCATTATCCTCTCAAATAGTTCAACTGAACCAAGCAACCTGAGCCTATCCTCCTGTGTGAGTTTATCATTCTGAGAGAGGTCCTCAAAATACTCACGTACTGCATTTATTGCCTTTTTCTTATCAACCTTTATCGCCCTTTTTATTGCATTCTCTCCCTCTATAAGAAGCATCTCCTCTATTGCCACTTGGAATATCAGGAGGAGCTCGTCAACATTTTCCTCCCTTTCTATTGCCTCATCAAGCTCTCTTGCACCCCGCTCCGTTTCCCCATCTATAAAATATGTCATGGCCAAGATGGCTTTGTACATCGGCTTGCCCTCTCGTAAAGCCTCTCTAAAAGGGCGCGCGCATCATCCCTCCTGTGCAGGTAGATGAGGCCGATGGCCTCGTAGAAAGTATACATGCTCTCAGCAGGGTTCATCGCACCCTGTTTTTGGCAGTACTCCGCCAGCTCGCTGTACTTCTTCTCTGAAAAGAGTTTTTTGCACATCTCCAGCGGCATGGCTTATTAGTATATATAATGTTTATATTTGTGCATACTCA
>DYJQ01000026.1:9952-13269 GCA_020723045.1 Candidatus Micrarchaeum sp. | reverse complement strand
CTCTCGATTGAGAACTCGTGCCTATTGCACATTATTTCACTAACCTTATCAGGGTTCATATTGGAAAACCTTATTTGCGCATCACTCGTCTCAGGGTTGAGAAAGAACTCCTCAAGCTCTTCCCAGTACTCTAAACCCTCCGTGGCCTTTGATCTCTCATGCAATTCTTTGAGCGTGCCGCACTCTTTAACGAGTTTCAACCCCTTCTTCGGCCCTATCCCTTTTACACCATCATTATAATCCGTGCCGCACAGCAACCCTATCCATATCAGCCTCTTCCTATCAATCCCCAGTGTAGTGAGCGTCTCATTAAGATCGATCAGCTCCGGAAATACATCCGCAAACCTATCCCTGCCGGGCAGTCTTCTCTTCCCACTCACTGTAAGGTTCCTGAGCAGGAAAGGCGCACCGAACATGAGCGAGTCATAATCCTGCGATGCCGCATAATCAGCCTTCCCCGCCTGCACTAAGTATGCGGCCTCCGCCTCTCCCTCACCCGGTGCCTGCACACTAGGTATCCCCATCGCCTCTAATAACTCTTTAGACTCTTCAACCATCTCATGGGTGAGCGTACTCGTAGCTTGTGCATACCTCTTTGCCTCATCGAGCCTGCCCTCTTTGAGTGCACTCTCCCATTTTCTCCGTGCCTCCTCTTTGGTCTCCAGCCGTGTCTTTATCGTCCCCTCTTTCCATGACGGCGGTTTGCCGTCGAATACGTACACCAGCTGTATGCCGTACTCCATCATCTTGATGTTTCTGTAGAACAGGCCCGACAAGTAGCTCGTCACATTCCCCTTTGAATCGAGCAACGGTGTCCCATCCCTCTGTCTTATAATGGACAAAAACTGATAGATTGCATTGAACGCATCTATTGCAACGGTTTTTCCGGAGAGCTCCTCAAACTCCACCCTCCTCTTTACTGCAAGGTCTCCTAAATCAACACCCATCTCAAACAACCCATTCCGCGAGTCCCTTTTATACTATTCTCTCGCGCTCTTTACTCATCACTTTTCATCGTTTTCATCAGCTATAATCTTAACACCGAGTGCTTTCTCCAGCTTTTTAGCGAGTGCAATGGTGGGCATGGTCTCACCACGCACCACCCGTCTTACATACGATTCATGCTCGTTTATGCTCCTTGCAAGGTCTTCATATTTCATACCGCTTTGCGATATTTTCTTCTTCAGTATCTCTGAATAATCATCTACTATCTCCTCATTCTGCGGCACGCGCGGTGCGGGCTTTGCACCACTCTTAACATATGTTTTTTCAACGACAACCTTCCCAAGCTTGGCGCAGTTCTCACATACATTCAGCACAACGCCTTCTATAACCGCTTTCTTTGATGCGGCCTTGGCACCGCACACCTCACATTCTCCCATCTTATTACCCCGGCAATATTTCACATTAAACTTATATTAATACATAAGTAGAATACATCCGCATGCTCTTAGTTATCATCTCATTCATTGTAGTGTTTGTGCTGTTTCTGCTCATCCTTTCCATGCCTATAGGCGATATGCACAAGTTCATCGCAGAGGCCCTTCTGCTCTGGGGATACAGCTACTATCTGCACAAGAAATACAAAATAGAGTATTACTACGGCATGCTCATGCTCAAGACCAAGCAGGGCTTGGATGAGATAGATAAGATAGCGAAGTACTCGCGCATATGGAGCTCGTTTGCAGACATTGGCCTTGTTATTGCATTCGGTCTTCTAGCACCCTTGATGTATAGGCACATCAATAGGAGGGAGCTTATAATTGGCCTTGCCACACTGCTCATCAGTGCCGTCTACATCCTGCCAAACCTCTACCCCATGGCGCTCTCCGTCATTGCGCTCCCATACGAGCCAGTATCACTGCACGCACAGGCGAGTGCAGGCGGGTTTTCTGATGAGGTTTTCCTAGTGCTCATAATCTCCGTAATATTGCTGTTAGGCTATGGCATACTCACCACACTTGGCCTCATCTATCAGGCATTTACGATACTATTCAACTTTGCCAAGAATATGTTCTTTGGTGGTACCACGCCTATCCAACCGGGCGCCTCATTGCTCCTGCCGGGCATAAACCTCCCATTTATTGAGGGTGTGATTGCACTGCTTCTGTTATTATTCGTGCACGAGCTGATGCACGCCGTCCTTGCACGTGTTGCGCGTGTAAGGCTCAGGTCTGCGGGCATGCTCCTATTTGGGTTCATACCGATGGGCGCATTCGTCGACCCGGATGAGGAGGTACTCTCAAGGAAAAGCCGAGTGGACCAAGGGAGGGTTATTGTGGCTGGGTCTACAGCCAACTTTGCACTCTCATTCTTCTCATTCATAATATTCATGCTCCTTATATCGCTCCCGCTCGACATCTATGGCAATGGCGTTGTGATAATCGCAGCGAAGGAGGGTATTCCTTTAGAGAAGGGCGATGTGATATACGCGATAAACGGCACAAACATAACCACGTTTGACGACTATCTTGCATACAGGGGCAATGTGACCGCCAACTCTTCGCTTCTATTGCTCACCAATAAGGGCGAGGTCACTGCAAACACTGATGCAAATGGCAAGATAGGTGTTCTCCTACAGCCGCGGATAAAGAGCGAGTACAACTGGTACGTGTTTTTGAAGAACATCTTCACACTCCTATTCGTCTTGAACTTCTTTGTAGCATCTGTAAATCTCATACCCATCTCCCTATTTGACGGCCACAGGCTCGTTGAGCTTGCACTGGGTGAGAGGCACAAGGGGTTGGTAAAGCTTATCTCAATAACAGTTGGCCTTGCCCTGCTTATAAACCTCCTTCCCTGGCTCTCCAAGTTCTGACACATTAGATAATTTTTTATTTAATCCCTCCAATATTATTTTGTATGTTCATATCAACACTGCTGGGTGCCAAGAGGGTGATGAAGGCATATGCCATAATAGCCCTTGCCCCGCCCGAGATAAAGAAAGAGCTGGATGATGTTACAATAATATACAGGGGCATTGTGAGCCTTGACGGTGTGCAGGGCGATATGCTCCTGCGCAAGAAAAATAATAAGACGTACAATGTGGTGTGGAAGCAGGATTACGGCGAGATGCGCGAGATAGAGTCGCACGATATACCTTCACTTGTGAAGCTATTCGACTCGCTCATGCAGGATATGGTAGTGCGTGAGAGCTCCAAAACACTTGCGAAGTATTACATAATCAACCAGAAGATTGAGTTCAAATCCACCTCATTCAAGAAGGCCGAGCCAGTAAAGTAGTCAAACATTTGTGGAGCTAACTCGCTCATGCAGGATATGGTAGTGCGTGAGAGCTCCAAAACACTTGCGAAGTA
>DYJQ01000026.1:0-9852 GCA_020723045.1 Candidatus Micrarchaeum sp. | reverse complement strand
ACTCGCTCATGCAGGATATGGTAGTGCGTGAGAGCTCCAAAACACTTGCGAAGTATTACATAATCAACCAGAAGATTGAGTTCAAATCCACCTCATTCAAGAAGGCCGAGCCAGTAAAGTAGTCAAACCTATTTTCTCATTATGATACAGCTCTCTCGTACTGGCAGTTTTCCTTTTACGGGGACATCCGCATGCCTAAAACTGCCCACCCACACCTCAGTCTCCATGCCGTAATCCTGTGCCAGCCGTGCCAGGATGTCATCACACTCTATATTAGCCCTCTCGAGGACAGCATTCCCCACAACCATCGCGCACACCCCGCCCTTCCTCAACACCCGTGTGCACTCTTCTATTACCCTGCACATATCGCTGAAGTATGCATACGCAATCAGTGGCATGTTCTGGCCCAGCCTTTCAGTCAACAGCTCGTATACCCTATCATCTCCGCGCATCTCAATATGCTGGCTCCCCTTCCTGAGGAACGAACGCACCATTCCCTGTCTCAGCTGCTTTACGTTAATGTGCGGGTCTATCAAGCTCAACTCAAGCCCGTATATCTTGGTGTAATCCACATTGTTAAGGTATGGCGGTGATGTGATAATCCCGTTTATACAGCCATCAGCGAGCTCGAGGTTCATCGCGCTCCCCACTTGTATATCCGGTTCGTCATACACAATACCGTACTCGCGCACATCTCTTAGCATCCTCTTTATTTTCTTTCTGAACATTGCCTTTGCATCACCCACTCTCTTATTTCCTACTATCTTGAGCACCCCGCCATCTTTTAATACATAACTGACTTGTGGCAGTATGGACAGCAGGGCAACCATAAGAAAATCCTTCACCCTCGCATCATCCACATACTCAAGATTCTCCCGTATAGTCCTTATCGTCGTAAAATTCCTAGGCGGGAATGCCATTATAGGGTTAAACAGCTCAAAATCCCACTCAAACTTAGGCTGTCTTTTCTTATCATATTCAAGCACTTTTTGTGCCTCGCTCTCAACCATCTTCAGGAAATCATCATCATAATTCCTCGTTTTTACAGTTGCGGCGAGTACAGCGAGCGGGCTGGCATCCCTTCCCACACTTACTATACCGTCGTACTTGCACGCGAGCGGCACCGTCCCCACCCCCACGAACGGGTCGAGCACGGGCCCTGTAATATCAAACTCCTTCACGAGGCTGTGCACAAGATTGCTTGAAAAAGCCTCCTTATAATAAAGCCAGTTGAATATGGGCTTTTTCTTATCTGGTTGGAATGTCATGTAAGGGCCCAGTTCATTCCTCTCTCTGTAGATGGTTTCCATACTCCCACACATAAACTAGAGCTCAGACACCTTAAAGTATTCCCTGAATTTGGATGTGGTATTGAGCACTTTACTCCTTCCCTTCTTTCTCGCGTTTATGAACCTTTTTTCGAGCAGGGTGTGGATATGGCCGTATGCACTTGCACCCAGCGACCGTATAACCTGTGATTGCATTACCCCGGTATTCCCCTCCTTCTTGGCTATGTATGCAAGCGTCTTGAGCACGTTCTTGCTCAATTCACTATTCTTAGCCACCCTCGATGCAACGTCAAGGTACTGGTCGCGCACTCCCATTATGTATGCACTTTCTGAATGCGTAATGGCAACGGCACTTTCACGTGCGTTGTACTCATTGATGAGCTCTGCGAGCGCCTCTCTAATAGCCTCTGGAGACCCAACTCCTATAACTGTTGCAATCTTCTCAGCAGTGATAGGCTCGGTGCTCATAAAAAGCACTGCCTCAACCCTCTTCTTAAGCTCCACATCCACCATAACTCTGTATGGGTTGTTAAGAAATATAAACCAAACCCAACCTCAACCTTCAAACTCTGCGCCGGCCTTCATTGCTTCATTTCATCGTCGGCATAAAGGTATTTGATATTATTGAGGCCGTAATCAAACAACTCATCTTTCTTAAAGAATCTGCTTATCTCCTTCTCAGCAGTTTCGTGTGAATCTGATGCATGAATCACATTCCTACTCGTGCTCAGTGCAAAGTCGCCGCGTATCGTCCCCGGCGCAGCCTTATTCGCATCCGTGACACCGCACATGCTGCGGACGAGCTCCACGGCGTTCCTTCCCTCGAGCACGCCAATAATCACTGGAGACCTGCTCATAAACTCCAATAGGTCCGGGAAGAACGGTTTGGATACCAAGTGTGCGTAATGCTCCCGTAGGATACCCTCTTTAAGCCATACCATCTTGAGCCCAACGATCTTGAGCCCTTTTTTTTCAAACCTTGTGATTATTTCGCCGGACAGCCCCCTATTGACTGCATCGGGTTTCAGGATGATGAGTGTCCTCTCCATTGCCATCCATCACACCCTAATTCTTTTTCTGCCGTGTCCACTTCAATTTCCTTGGCTTTCTCTTGAGTACGAGCGAGTTGACACGACATTTACGCGAGCAAAAGGGCAGCACCTTCCCATCCTTCCTTACGTATAAAATCCCAGTGCCCCTCTCCATTTCAGTAGAACAAAAAGAACATTTCAACTATAACACCTTCCTTTATCTCGCCTTAATCTCCTTAGCCTCCCTCTCGGATTCCAGAAGTACGAGTATATCGCCCCTCTTCACAGGGCCCTTAACGTTCCTGCGTATGACCCTATTCTGGTCTTTGCCCTCCAGGATCTTGCACATTACCTGGTAAATCTCACCGTAGACGCCAGTCTTCCCTATAACCTCAACGACCTCTGCATAAACAGCATCTGCCATCTATAACACCAATCCCATCATCTAGTCTTCCGCTTCACTCTGCCTTTTTCTTGGGCAGGTTGGCTATGATATCCTTGAGCAGGTCAGCACCGTTACCGGCATCATCAATCGCAACTGCAGCGCTCTGCACGTTCATGCCGGCATACTTACCCAGCTCTTTCTTATCCGGCACGTATATATAGGGAATCCCCTTTTCTGTGCATACCTCCGGGAGATGCATCACAATCTCTTCAGGCTCGACATTCTCAGCTATCACGACAATCTTCGCCACACCCCTCTCTATGGATTTTGTGGCCTCGTTTGTGCCCCGCCTGACCTTGCCGGTGGTGCTCGCAATCTGCACCAGTTCATAAGCCTTCCCCGCAAGCTCGGGGGAAACCTCGAATTTTACATAGGATTTTGCCATATTTTGCACCTCAGATTCTTCATCGGTAGTGTGGTTAAAGCGATAAACACTTATAAATATTCGCCTTCAGCCGCTGGTCCTGCACCAGAGAGGCCCATCCCTTAAAAATATTGGCACTAAATTATAAACCGTGTCAAAGGTGATCCTAGTCATAACAAGGCATAAGAAGCTGTTGCGCAGGGTTAGGTATATACATTTGAGGCTCGGCAGGGATGTGTTTGCATTCCCGCAACTTGCAAGAGCCGAGGTCAGGTCAGCTGGGATAACAGAGCCACTTTATGAGACGGATGTTCCTGATGAAAAGCTCGAGCAGCGAAACATAAAGTTTCTATCAGAAAAGTCCATCTATGTGCACATAGGCAACAGCACATACGCCACATCATTGCAGGACGAGCTGCTTGTCCTGAACGATTGGCTTAAGCATGGCGTCTCACAGGGCGAGTATGAGGAGTTTATGCAGAGGGCACTCTCACTCAAGAGCGAGCTTGAACCGATTGCGCACTATCTATTCGACACACGGATAAAGGAGATCATATTCCAGTTTCTTGGAAGTTTAAAGGAGATACATACGTCTCCCGACCCATTTCCTGGGAAGGCCAGGAACCTTACGGTGATGGAGAAGGAGAGGTCGAAGCAGTTCAAGGATGCGATCATGGAAATCCTCCGCAAGCCGAGGGAGCTTGAGGAGATAGTCGCCCTCACAAAGGTGAATGAGTCCAATGCACGCAGGTGGCTGTTGAAATTTGAGAGCGAGGGTCTCATAACCAGAACAAGGAAACGTCTGGGCATCGGAAGGCCCAAAAACATCTACTACCTCTCGCAGAGGTTGCAGCTTAGCGGAAATAATAATAACAATAATACGGCCAGCAGTGAATAATACCAACTAAACTATTCCATTCCAAATTTTGAGATCAAAGGCCACAAGTTCACAAAAGAGGTGGGGGCCAGTCTCGGTAATGTATCATTCCATTCTATCATAAATCATTTTGGCCTTTCTCTTAACCTCTGCATCAACCTTAACAAAAACCGCACCAGCATTGGGCTGGCCGTATACCACAATATCCCCCTCCCGCCCTTTCATTATTGCAACGAGGGCCAGCAGGTCTTCCTCACCATCAACCATAATACATGAATTCTGTGCATCTGCCAGCGCCCTCTCAATAACCGCTATTGCATCCTCATTGATTGTGCCCCTCTCGTTTTTCACGTGATGTTTTTTGGCATAGTGCCTCTCGATTAGCTCAACAATATTATGATTGACCCCCTGCCTCAGGCTCCGTCCATCATATATTGAAACGTGCGGTACTATCCCCCGCATGATGAGTTCATAAGAACAGATATCACCCACAGTAATGAGCCTTTCCACATACTGCTTAACCGCCAGCACTGCCTCCTCATTGTCCATAACCGGCCCGAGCGGCGTTTTCAGCAATCCCCTCAGTTCCGCAGTGAGTTTTTTTGCTGTCATGCAAGCTAACTATTGACATCCATTCTTTTAAAGTTTGGATGCATAACTAACCATATGAACAACGAAAAGGAAGTATGCGTAGCGGACATAATGCACAAGGGTCTTATAACCATACCCGAGCATGCCACTGTTAAGGAAGCCGCCGCAAGAATGAGTGAGAATAGGGTGAGTGCACTCGTAGCTGTGCGCGATAAGATGGCAAAGGGGATAGTAACGGATAGGGATATAGTGGTGAGGGTTGTAGCATCCGGCAAGGACCAGAGCCTTGTTTTGGTGAAGGATATCATGTCCTCGCCAATTGTGGCAATCGCGCCCGACGTCTCAATAAACGATGCCGCACTCATGATGGTAAAGCACAGGATAAAGAAACTGCCGGTGGTGGACAAATCAGGCAAGCTTATGGGCATGCTTACTTACAGCGACCTCATAAACACATATCCAGGCTATGTTGATATGCTGAAAGGCCTGCTTAAAGTGCATATGGGCGAGGAGGCTACACTCTGATTGCAGACGTAATGATCATGACGCAGGGTTTCATTAAGATGTCAGATTCGTTGGAGAAAGCGTTGATGGAAAAGCTCGGCGATAAGTTCGAAGAGGAGCTCAAACGCGTGATCTCAGATTATGCCGAGATGATAGATAGGCGGGCCGCTCTCTATATCCTTGGGATAGATAACGGTCTCGTCCAGCAGGGGAAGAAGAGTATTGCACTTTTTACTGAATTATCCGATGACAACTCGAGCATAACATTCTCGGCAGGTGTGGTGCGTGTATTTTTGCCGCTTGAGGGGCGTATGCACAAGAGCCTGCGCGTGCTTGTTGTTGATAGCGCGAATAACGAGAAGGTGCTGGTGTTCTGGGATGCCAAGGTCGATGAGGTGCAGGCCCAGCGCATAGAGCCCGGCGATATGCTCTCGGTGGAAAACGCATACTACAAAAACGGGGAGTTGCACGCAGGCCAGTACTCAAAAGTGGCTATCGACAAGAAAAACAAAATCACACCGCTTGCACACGTTACGGATGGCAAGTGCAATGTTGCAGTCCGTCTTCTAGAAAAACTCTCGGTAAGGACTTATATGCGCAATGATGCGGAGAAACGGATGGCGAGTGGCTGGGTGGCAGATTATAGCGGCCGTGTTCGTATCGTTGTGTGGAACGAAGCAGTTGGCAAGTTTGACACAGCAGTTGCAGGCGATGTGCTCCGCATACACAATGCAATTTTCAAGAACGGCGAGCTCCACATAAACGAGTTTGCCAATGTTGAGATAAACCCAGAAGGGTGTGCTGTTCTCGCACGGCCCGAGGATGTTGTTGCGGGGTACATAGGTGCATTTTCAGGTACGATAACCTCAACGGCAATGCAGGGCGATTGGCTATCCCTTGTTGCACGCACTGATTCCAAGGACATAAAAATCGTCCTGTTGGAGAAATCGCTCGATTCACTTATAGGCGGTGCATTGAGCCCCGACATAAGCAGGGCGGTGGCCGGTTATACAAAGCTCAAATCTCTCTTGGGCAAGGAGTGTATTTTTGAGGGACGTATGAATGAGAATGGGGTTTTTGAGTGCGGCAGGATACAAATAAATGGACGATAATTCAAACATACGTTAATTTTTTTGTGCTCTCTCAGGATTTGTTTGCACTTCGCAGGGTCAAACGGCGTGTAATAGAGTAGGGTGAATTTTAGCACCTTCTTTCGAATACAGACTCGAGAATCCTTGCACTGAGCATTTATATTTTTTCGTTGATATATTCAAGCGTGGAGAGAGAGGAGCTGGAGCAGGAAGAGCCCGCAGGTGCAGCCGACCTGAAGGATATGGATTTTGTAAAATTTGTTGAAAACCCTACTTGGAAGGATGTACTTCTCGGCCTTGTTAATAAGGAACAGCTTGACCCGTGGAATATCGATATTGTTGATATCACAGAGAAATACATTGAGACGGTACGCGGGATGAAACAGCTCGACTTGCACATACCCGCAAACATGATTCTCGCCGCAGCCATAATGTTGCGTATAAAGAGTGAGGCACTCGTCTTCAAGGAAGAATATGTGAGCCAGATACCGGAGGAGATGCCGGCTGAGCTCGCGTTTGATGTCAATTTCACCAATATTGATACTGTGCCGGAGCTAGTGTACATCGATAGGTTTGAGAGGAGAAGGAAGGTTACATTAAACGAGTTGCTGGATGCAGTTGAGGAGGCGTTCAAAGCGGAGGCCAAGCGCGAGACGAAGCGTGCGATGAGGCCGAGTAGTGAGACACTGCAGATAGGGATGGAGGTAGAAAAGATAGATGTTGAGAGGATAATACAGGACGTCTATGACGACCTCCTTGAGCATTCTGATGAATACGGTCTGGTTAATTTCTGGGATATCTCGGGTGAAACGCCTAAGGATAAAGTAATCACCTTGCTGGCAGTGCTCTACCTGCGCACCAACAATCTAGTTGACATAACTCAAGAGAAATTGTTTGGAGACATTTTGATTAGGGTAATAGACAGGGAGAAGAGCATTGCAAAAATGACGATGGTGATCTGAAGCCGTCACTAATGCTTAGATTGAATGGTCGTCCCCTCCCTGTTTTTGTTCTATGGCTTATACCTCTCAATCGTCCGTGGGAATGGTATCGCATCCTTGATGGTGTCAAGGCCGCATATCCACCGCACCACCCTCTCGACACCGAGGCCGAACCCACCGTGCGGTACGCTTCCATACCTCCTAGTGTCAAGATAGAACTCATACTGTGATGGGTCCTCGCCAGCCTCAACCAACCGTGCCTTAATCTTCTCGATATCGTGCTCTCTCTGCGACCCCCCGATTATCTCGCCGTAGCCATCCGGTGCAAGAAAATCTACACCGAGCACTACATCAGGGTTCTCAGGGTCCTCTATCATGTAGAATGCCTTCACTTTCTTTGGATACCTCGTGCATATTATGGGAACATCATAGAGCGTAGTGAGCTTCTCCTCCTCAATCGTCCTCAAATCCTTGCCCCACTCGATCTTCATGCCAAATTTTTCATCCAATACTTTGAGCGCATCCGTATACGTCATTCTCACGAACGGCTTTTTAACGGCCAGCTCAAGTTTTGAGGTGTCCCTTTCCAGTATTTTCAATTCCCTCTCGTTTTTCTCAAGCACCCTCTTCACGATGTGCTTCACGCACGCCTCTCCGTAATTAATGATGGTGTCAAAATCAGCCCACGCAACCTCCATCTCTGCGTGCCAGTACTCTGTGAGGTGTCTACTCGTCTTGCTCCTCTCCGCCCTGAATGATGGTGCAATCGTATATATTTTCTCCAATGAGAAGATGGCCGGCTCTGCATACAGCTGCCACGTCTGTGCAAGGAATACATCCTTCCTATCAAAATAATTTACGCTGAATAATTCAGACCCGCCTTCGCATTGCACCGCTTGGAATATTGGAGATTGATACTCGTAGAACCCCTCCCCTCTGAAATACTCATGGATGGCCCCAAACACCGTACTCCTTATCTTGAGTATGGCCATCATTTTGGAGCTCCTGAGCCAGAGGTGCCTGTTATCCGCAAGGAACTCAATGGACTGGTCCTTTGTGATGGGGAAATTCTCACTTTTTCCCACAATCTCATATGATTTTACCCTCACCTCATACCCCGTGGGGGCCCGCTCATCCTTCTTCAACTCCCCTCTTACGATTATTGACGTCTCGACCTGTACGTGGTCTATCTCATTCCATATTTTCTCGAAGTCGTTCCTGTTAAAAACGCATTGCACATAATTCGTTGAGTCCCGCAACAGGATGAATTTCATCTTATTGCTTCCCCTCTCCCTGTGCACCCAGCCTCTCACTTCTATCTCTTTTCCAACCCACGCATCGTTTAACACTTCATCTATATGTTCCATGCTTTAATTTGAGCAGCTACACTATTAAAATTATGCACTTCTAAATCCATTTTATGAGAACTCATTATATTGCAGATGCGGCCAAGCTTGATGATGGTGCAGAGGTTACTGTGGCCGGCTGGCTTCATGAGGTACGCGACCTCAAGAAGATATGCTTTGTAGTATTGCGCGATAAGACCGGTAAGATACAGGTCACTGCAAAGAATGGCATCACCTCACCCGAATCGCTGGAGAACCTGCGGCAGCCCAAGGAGACCGTGGTTTCAGTTAGTGGAAAGATCGCGCGGGGGAAGGGCGCCAATGCAGGTATAGAACTATTGGCTGATAAGGTTGAGGTGCTTGGCAGGGTTTATGGGAAGGTGCCGTTTGATATTACAGAGAAGGATAAGATCCCCAGCTTGGATGTGCGTCTTGACAATAGGCACATCGACTTGCGCAGGGATGAGATACAGGCAATATTCAGGGTCCGCGGTACGGTCCAGCAGGCATTCAGGGAATACCTGCTTGAGAATGGGTTTGAAGAGATTGTGCCCACTGCAATTGTTGGTGCTGCAACTGAAGGCGGTGCAGAGTTGTTTCCCATAGTGTATTTTGAGAAGGAGGCCTTTTTGGCGCAGAGCCCGCAGTTGTACAAGCAGATGGCTGTCGTTGGCGGTATGGATAAGATATTCATGCAGTGCCTTGTTTATCGTGCAGAGCCGCACTCGACTACCACCCATCTTAACGAGGCATACCAGATGGATATAGAGATGGGGTTTGCAAACGATGATGATGTGATGGATGTTGAGGAAGCGGTTCTCATACACATACTCAGGGCAGTCGCGGAGAGAAGAAAACATGAGTTGGAGGTGCTCAACTCACACGTGACGGTTCCCGATAAGGTCCCCAGGTACACGTACTCAAAGATTATTGAGATGCTCCAAGCAGATGGCGAGAAGATAGAGTGGGGTGATGACTTCACACGCGCACATGAGGAGAAGATTGGCAAGCTCGTAGGGCAGGAGGCATATTTCATAACGAAGTGGCCCACTAAGGTACGTGCGTTCTATTCCATGCCATCCCCAGACAACCCGGAGATATGCAACTCATTCGACCTCATCTACAGGGGGCTTGAGATATCATCCGGTGCCCAGCGTATCCACGACCCAGAATTATTAACGCAGCAGATTAGGGCGCGTGGTATGAACCCGGAAAACTTTGAGTTTTACATACGCGCGTTCAGGTCGGGTGCACCGCCGCATGCGGGTTGGAGTATAGGTGCAGAAAGGATTACGATGAAGATATGCAACCTCAACAACATCCGAGAGGCCACACTCTACCCGCGTGATAGGATGAGGCTTACTCCCTAATGC
>DYJQ01000025.1:8697-13649 GCA_020723045.1 Candidatus Micrarchaeum sp. | reverse complement strand
GCATGGATGCAACAATATCTCTTGTGAGTATAGACCTGCCTGAAGGGTGCAATGTAATCCTAGGCCATGCCCACTTCATAAAGACCGTTGAAGATTTGTACGAGGCGATGGCGGAGAGTGCACCCGGCGTCAAGTTTGGTGTTGCGTTCTGCGAAGCAAGTGGCAAGAGGCTCATAAGATACGAGGGGAACGATAAGGAACTCATGAATAGTGCAGTAAAGGAGATACAGAAAATTGGTGCTGGCCATACATTCCTCATCTTCATGAAGGAGGGGTACCCTGTAAACGTGCTCAATGCAATAAAGAGTGTAAGCGAGGTATGCACAGTACATGCCGCGACTTCGAACCCTTTGCAGGCGGTGGTGGTTGAGAGCGAACAGGGGAGAGGAATCATCGGTGTAATTGATGGCAGTGCACCGCTCGGTGTTGAGGGTGAGGCGGACATAAACGAGAGGTATGAATTACTACGAAAAATTGGGTATAAACTATGAAAATAAAGATAAGTGCGCCTACAAAGGTGATACTTTTCGGCGAGCATTACGTCGTCTACGGTGCGCCGGCACTCTCTATTGCAGTGGATGTGCGCAGGGAGATGGTGCTGGAAGAGAACGAAGATGGCGGGAAAGAGTACATCCGGATCGAAAATCCCGTATATAAAGAGGGGGGGCTTATATACCCTGATGGGGGGGTGGAGGGCCATCCATACATAAACATGCACGCCGCGATATACAGGGAGGTATACAATAAGAGCGGAAAACTCGGGGGCAGGGCATTCACGGCCACATTATTAGGGAACCGGGTCTTCAAAGGGATGGGGGCATCGAGTGCGTTGGGTGCGTGCATGGCCAAGGGGCTCTACGCATATGCAGGC
The DNA here is from genome assembly GCA_020723045.1 of Candidatus Micrarchaeum sp. Taxonomy (GTDB): domain Archaea; phylum Micrarchaeota; class Micrarchaeia; order CAILAH01; family CAILAH01; genus DYJQ01. Next base: position 12,778 of record DYJQ01000025.1, on the reverse strand, counting down.
GTGCCCGCGGATGATGAGGAGATATTCAGATGCACGCAGATAGGGGATGAGATAGCACATGGCGGGAGGCCGAGTGGTATTGATGCCAGGACGGTGGTGCACGGTGGCATGATAAAGTTCTGGAAAGAGTTCAACCCGCCTGCATTCAACTTCGAAAAGATAAGATTTGAGCTTCCAAGGGATACCACACTGCTCATAGTCGACACGTTCAGGGGGAAACGGTGCAGCACGGGCGATCTAGTTGCCCTGTTTGCAAAAAACAATGGTATTGAGAAGAAACCGAATGAGATGAGTCAAGAGGAGAGGAATAGAGTGATAAAGCAGTATGGAGTGATTTATGGGAGGGCACTGAGGGAACTCCATGCAAACGGGGATGCAAAAGAACTGGGCTGGCTCATGAACGAGAACCATACGCACTTAAAGAGGGCAGGGGTTTCAACACCCGTGATTGAAGAGGCAGTACAAATAATACTGGATAATGGAGGATTGGGTGCAAAGATTACAGGTGCTGGTGGCGATGGCGGTGCACTAATCGGTTATATGTGGAACAAGGATAAAGAGCAGATTGCAAAGGCACTTAAGGAGAATAATTTTGACTCGATTGAGTTGATGCCGACAAATGATGGCGTGAGAATTGAGGAAGAAGACTAAAACATTGCGGTGCAATTCATTTCTTATTTAAATTTTCGTACCTTATGTTTTTTCATGAAAGCCCAGATATCCATAGAGATGATACTCATCCTCGCGGCCATACTGGCTGTTGCATTCATCTTAGTAACACAGCTGCAAAAGACGGCAACCAAGGCAGGCGAGATGGTTGAGAATAGAAGCAATGCTATACTCAGCGTCGGAAACGAGAGCTTGGATACGGGGAAGCTTGAGACGGGGGATTCATGCACATCAGACAGCGAGTGTAAGAGCGGGTCATGCACTTTCAATACATGTGATTGAGCTGTATGAATAAGTGCAAATCCATGTGGTGATTAAATATAATCAGCACTGAGATGCTTATTGTTATATTCGTCTTTCTTGTCTACATCGGGATATGGTACACCTACATCAACAATTTCATGGGCGTAGTAGAGAATGCAATGGAAAGGTTTGAGCTGAATGCTTATGCAGAAGAGCTGCAACACAAGGCCAACCTTATGTGCAGAGGGTCTGGTGAGATGCATTCACAATTTAAGAGTAGTGTGGAGATTAATTGCAATGGCGGGAATACATTTGATATTGGCAATATCAAGAAAAAAATCGGATGCAACGTGGATTGCACACAGATGAATGTGAGCGGTGTTGTGATAACAAAGAAAGATGGTGGAGTGCTTATTTCGCCAGCTCCTTAGATTTCAAGTTTTTAACATAAAGCGAGCATTCTATACCTGCGGCCATGCCCTGTGCAGCGGCATTCACAGCCTGTGCCCACCCCTTGCCAGTGAGATCGCCCGCCGCATAAACACCAGAGACGCCCGTTTCCTGCTTTTCGTTGACAGGAATGTTGCCCTTCGCATCAACAGCAATGCCAAGCCCTTTTGCAAGTTCATTATTGGGCGTTTCACCAACTGCGATGAATGCCGCTGAAACCGCAATATCCTTTTCTTCATTAGTCTTAACATTGCGGATGCGCATCCTCTCGAGCATATCCTTTCCATCAAAGTTAACGACAACGCAATCCAGCACGGGCACCACATTCGGCATTTTCAGCAGCTGCTCAACTAATGAGCTCTCAGCCCTGAACTCATTCCTCCGATGTACCAAGTAAACCTTGCTGGCTATGCCTGCCATAAAGAGCGCATAGGTTACTGCAGTGTTGCCACCGCCAACAAGCGCAACATCCTTGCCCTTGAAGAAATAGCCATCGCATGTTGCACAGTAGCTAATACCTTTTCCCGCAAACCGCTCCTCGCCATCAACGCCAAGATGCCTGTGCCTTGAGCCAGTTGCGATAATGACGCCTAACGCACCCAGTTCCGTGCCGGATGCCAGTTTGAGCACGAATGCGCCTTCATGCTGTTTAATGCTTTCTACAGTATCGATCATTACAGGAATATTGAGATGCATAAGCTGTGCCCTTGTCTTCTCTGCCCACTCCATCCCGGTCATCCTCCGTATCCCCGGATAGTTCTCAACCTCAGCGGCCGTGCTCAGCTGGCCACCTACAGTGCCCGACTCAACAACTGCCACGTTCATGCTGTAGCGCTTTGCATAGACCGCCGCGGCCACGCCAGCTGGCCCTGCGCCGATTACGATTATGTCATACTTATCCATACTATCAACCCCATTTTACGACGCTCATACCCTGCAAGAGTAGTAGTTTTAACCTCCTAACATTTAAAAAAAGCTAGAATACAAGCCATACCAAGAGGGCACCGGAGAGGGAACAGATGAAGTTTGTGCTGTACTTATTGCCTATCCCTTTCTCTTCAAGAACGCCGAATATGCTATCTATGAAACCGCCCAGGAAACCTATGAGACCAAGAAAGAAGGCGGTTGAGAGCGGGGTCCCAAAGAGGTAGACCGCACTCAACGTAATCACAAATGCACCGCTCAGAGAAGTGAGCGTACCCAGAACCGAGACTGCACCTGATGTGCCGGGCTTTACCTTCTTCATACCCAATAAAAAGAACGGTTTGTCGAATACGCCAAGCTCGGAGGCAAACTTGTCTGCGGTTATACTTGCTATGCTAGCTATGTATGCCAAGACGAACATGTAATCCTTAGTGAAGAAGAATGCAACCGCAAGTGCAGTTGGGATAAGGCCATTTGACAGCACATTTTTCCATCCCCTCTCACCCTCAAATATGTCGAGCATCTTTTTCGAGCGGGCACCGTATTTTGTCGCTATGACGCTTATGAGCAGGAAGAAAAATATCAGCAGTAGCATCTGAAGGCCATAAGGGTCGCCCATCGCAAGGATTATGGCACCCATCATGAGCGCTATAATGAGCCCTACTTGGTCAAGCATAAATGTACTAGCCATATTATTTACCTCCCCCTAAATATTGCATTCACATGCTACACCTCATACCCGCCTATAAAATGACAGCCGTTCTTCTCAACAAGCACTGTGCATTCGTGCTGTGATACCATACCGCCGCTGTTCTCCCTCAATGGCGGGTAGGAGTCAAGTATACCGGCAGACACGAGCTCGCGGATAGCACTGCTCAGCGCAAGCCTTGAGCCCTCAATACTGTGCAGCCATCTCTCTGCAAATGGGAGCGTCTTCCTCTCACCGAACATCCGTGTGAGTATCTTCCTGCCAACAGGGTTGCGCACGTTCCTCACCTCGGAGATTGCATAGATGCCCGGATTTCCATGGTCGCTTACATAACCTTTTCCATTTGTTGTGAATGGCTCAAGTGCAACCACCATCCCCTCTTCAAGCATCGCAGTGCTCGGGTTGTCATGATTGAGTATGCTAAGGCCGGCGTGCACCGTGTAAGGAGACATTGTGTGGCCGCTCAGGTTGAATATGGGGTTTGCGTTGTACTTCCTGATTGACTCGTGAACATTGCGGCCTATCTCAGAGATTGTTGCGCCAGCCCTGATGGAGTCAACTGCCGCCTTCAGAGCATCGGTTGATGCCCGCTCTAGATATGCTAGTTTATCATTAAAATTTAGTGTTGTCGCACAGTCGCATATGTAGCCGTTTATATGCACTCCAAGGTCCACTTTTACCATTGAGTTTGCAGGAATGACGGATTCATCACCGAAAAGGGGGGCGTAATGTGCTGCATAATCGTTCACGGCAACGCTGCAGGGAAATGCGGGTTGGCCGCCCATTGCGGTTGTTTCTTCTTCCACCCATGCCGCTATATCAATTAACTTTACGCCCGGCTTTACCCTATCCTTTACCCTCTTGAGCAGCTGCGTTGCAATCTCGCCCGCCTTATCGTGGTCCTGGCCCCCGTAATCGGATACCATAAGCAATATTAATATTCAATAATTAAAAAGCATATTGCACCTCTCGCCTTTGCATGTTTTCACCACGGGTGAAAACTACGGGGGGCAAGGGGGTGGATACGCCCCTTAATGGCCGCGATGCTCGTTCGCTGTGGCGAACGTATCTTGGCCATTCACTAAC
>DYJQ01000025.1:0-8597 GCA_020723045.1 Candidatus Micrarchaeum sp. | reverse complement strand
TCATGGCCGCGATGGTGCAATGGTAACATGGGGGACTGTGGTCAGCCTTCTTTGGGCGATGCCAGAGAAGGCTGGCGGAGAAAAAAGCACATAACTTCGCAGCCCCTTGCTCTTCATGCAAATGGGCATGCAGAGATCCCCAGAACCGGGTTCGATACAGGGCCCCACCAAGCCCAGTACCCCTTGCAACTAAGGAGTACAATGCGACTACCCCGGTCGCGGCCCTCTTTTTTATTCATAAAAAACAGTGAGTTATCAACTCGCAAGAGAATCTATGGCTTTACTCATCTTTATCAAGTGCTCGCCAACGTACCGCTCAAACTCAAACCCAATAGATTTCCAGAAGTTATAGGCCTCATAGTTGCCCTTTACAACTGTGAGATAGAGGCCCTTCATCCCACGGCTCCTCGCCCACTCAAGTGCTTTTTTGAAGAGAGCGGTCATTATGCCCTTATTCCTATGCGCCACCTCCACATATGCCTCTGATATGCGCGCCAGCCAGTTCTCCTTCTCACACACCTTCACTACACCTACTATGCGGCCGTTCATCTCAGCCACGAAATACGCACTATGGATATCAAATAGTATCTCCTGCGACACGCGCTTGCGTATCTCTTCCTCATCTACATGCTGGTTTACCAGCCTCGCCTCATACACGGCAAGTTTTATGCATAGGTCTGACACATGGCTTATATCCGGCTGGCTGGCGATACGCACACAAAACGTCATTGTACATATTATGCTCTCAACATATTAATGTGTTTACAGTATGCGTGTAGGGAATTTTGTAGTGTCGTTTCTGAGCAGTACTATTAGAGAAGCCCTATCCTTATCCACCGTGGAATAGCCGGAAAGATGCTGAAGTATACGGCCTGCAAAGCCCTCCACATCCTTCATAGAGGGCATGTTCTCTTTCATAAGCCGTTTGCGGGAGTATCCTAAAAACATGTATGCCTTTATCTCAACAAAATCTGGCTGTGCATGCGAGATTATACCGGCAAATTGCCTTGCACTCTCCTCATTATCATTCATGCCCTTAATCTGCGTTATGCGGATTACCTTTCTTGTTTCGAATGTCCTCCATATCATTAAAGTCCTCATTAGCCGTTCCCACCCGTCCTTGTAGAAAGGAAGCGCAAGCCTTTTGTAGAGCATCTCATTAGGCGCGATAAGCGAGACGTACAATTGGGTTGGGAGGGCATTCTCATCAGCAAGCCTCTGTAGCATCTCGGGCTCTTGGCCGTTTGTTACAAGGAAGACAGTCTTTGTGTTTTTGAGTGCCGTAATGCGGCGGATGAGCTCTGGAAGGCGGGGGTAGAGTGTCGCCTCACCGCTAAGAGAGATTGCCCAGTGGTCCGGCTCTAATGACTCCCCATACTTCTCTCGATTGCTCTTCGCATTGCCGCCAAAACCTAAAAGCAGTTTCTTCCTCTGCTCAATCATCCCGTTTATTATTACATCAGGCTCGTCCACCTCGCCATTAATATTAGTGGGAGGCCTAAACATCTCCATAGGTCGCCAGCAGTGCATGCAGTTCTGCTCGCACCACGCAACCATCGGTGCAACCTGGGCACATCTGTGCGAATGTACGCCATAGAACTTCTCCTTATAGCACACGCCTTCATCAGTAATGGACTTCTTGGTCCATGAGCAGATCTCAACTGCAGAATGCCTGCCCACCAGCCTGTAGTGCTTTGAAGTAAAATTGCGTCTTGTGTTCTCGTCAAGCTCAACCATTGGGAAACACTAAACACAAAAACAATAAAAATAGATTTTGAAAATGTGGGAAACAAATAGCAAGTATTGCTGAGTAGTTTGATAGGCGATGCCAACGTGAGCCAACTTATGGCATATACCGTTCCACCAAAGCAAACACTTTCATTACCAATGAAAGATAGTGTGCATTGCTAATGAAAACATTTATAAAGAAAGCCTGCAAAATAGTTTCATGATACTAAAGGATGTTTTAAAAGAGATCTTACGCTCTCAGGCTGAAGAGTTCAAACGACTAGAATATGGAATAGAACGAGAAAAATTGAAAGAAATAACCATAAGCACTAATTTTGCAACTATAATTTCTGGTATACGTAGATGCGGAAAAAGCACACTGATGCGCCAGTTGATGAAGAAGCACACTTCCTTTTATTATTTCAATTTTGACGACCCCCGCGCATTTGGTTTTGAATTAAGCGATTTTCAGCGACTTGATGAAGTATTCAAAGAAGAATTGGGAGAACGGGATTGCTATTTTTTTGATGAAATCCAGAACGTGGATAGATGGGAGTTGTTTATAAAATCACTTTTGGAAAAGAAAAAACGCGTTGTTATAACAGGTTCAAATGCTTCGTTGTTGAGCAGAGAATTGGGAACACGTTTGACTGGCAGGCACTTAACGTATGAGTTGTATCCATTCTCCTACGCTGAATTTCTGGCTTTTACTAAACAAAATACTGGCGTAACTTCATTTGAGGAATATTTGAAAAACGGTGGTTTTCCAGAGTATTTGAAAGAAAAAAATCCGGAGGTTCTCAGACAGCTGTTTAATGATATTATTGCAAGAGATATATCAATAAGGCACAAGATAAGAAACTTGAAAACCTTAAAGGGAATGGCATTATACGTTTTATCCAATGTCGGAAAAGAATTTAGCTATAACTCTCTTAAGAAAACATTTGAACTTGGTTCGGTTAATAGCGTTATTTCTTTCATCTCGTTTTTTGAGGTTAGTTATCTGCTGTTTACAATTCCAAGATTTGATTATTCGATAAAAAAACAATTAGTAAGCCCTAAAAAGATGTATGCTGTTGATAATGGGTTATCTAGAATAAATTCGACTTCTATGTCTGATGACAAAGGGCGGTTATTAGAAAACGTTGTATATATGCACTTAAGAAGGAAGTACCGGGATATTTATTATTTCAAAGATAAGCAAGAATGCGATTTTTTGGTAAAAGATGCTGGCAAAATAACCTCTGCGATACAAGTTTGCCTTAAGATTAGCGATGAAAATAAAGATCGAGAGTTAAACGGCCTGTTAGAAGCATTGGATAAATGTAATTTGAAAGTGGGGTCAATAATAACACTTGACCAAGAAGATAAACTAAAAATAGATGGGAAAACCATACTAGTAAAACCTGCCTGGAAATGGATGCTTGAATAGCGCCTCATTTCCTAGAATTATAGGCTATCGTAAAGTGCAAACTTTGCGAGAATTCATCAAAGCGACAACATCTTGAGGGCATTGATTTTTGTTGCGTTTTATTCAATTGCGCTTGTGTTCGCTTCTTCGCTTTTATTTCTATCATAAACTACGATTTCTATATTTTCTAGAAAACAGATATGGCGGAAATAACATTCCCTGATAAGATAACCGGCAGCCATAAAGATCAAAACGCCGAAGTAGTTACTTAAGTGTAATTTGAGCCTTGCAGTGTAAGAACATTAAGAAACCTAGTAAGAGCCCGCTAATCGGTGCCACAAAGAGTACAGCAAAAGACAAAAACGCTTAAAATTTATAATTAGGTAAAAACGGCTATAAGATATTTAGGACAGAATGAATTCTCTATAAAATTATTTAAGCATTGAACTGCCTATACCATACTTGAGCCCCTGTAGTATAGCTTGGATAGTATAGAGGCCTCCGGACTGAATCAGCAATCTTGGGGTTAGCCCCAGGCCTGGGTTCAAATCCCAGCAGGGGCGTTTAATGTTTATAAAAAATTAGAATATGTATTGTCATTACTCTTCCATCTCAGATTCCTCCTCTTCAGCCTCGGTTTCGGTGTCGTCATCCCACTCTCCTTCATACTCATCGTCCCAATTTGTCTCGTGCTCCTCATCCTCCGTCTCCTCTTCAACGGCTTCCTCTTCCTCATTTTCAAGCTCCTCGTCTTCACGGTCCATACGATTCACCTGCATAGCATTTCCTGAAAAGTTTTATTAATATTCAGACCTCCTAAAAACCATATGCTCCTTATAGGAAAGGGTGCAGAGGCATACGTATACAGCGATGGAAGCAGAGTGAGGAAGGTTAGGAAGGAGAAGGGGTATAGGCACCCTGAGCTTGATGCAAAACTAAGAAAGGAGAGGACAAAGAGAGAAGGAACGGCAATTGCAAAGTGCAACGATGCGGGGATATGCACGCCAAAACTGATTAGAGTGGATGGGTATGAGATAGAGATGGAGCACGTAGACGGAAAGAGATTGAGTGAAGTATTTGAGGTTGCAACGATGGATGAGAAGAGAGAGTATGCAAGAGAGATGGGAAGAATGCTTGCAAAGATGCATGGCATCGGGCTGTGCCATGGTGATTATGCATTGACAAATATAATACACCGCACCGATGGAAGATTGTGCATTATTGATTTTGGGCTGTGCGAGTTCTCAACATACTATGAGAAAAAGGCCGCAGACCTTGCGGTTATGCACAGCTCACTCAGGAATGAGGAGATGTTTAATGCATTTGTGGAGAGTTATAGGACAGCTTATAATGATTCAGCACATGTAATTGGTAGGTTTGAGAGGAACCTTACACGGGGCAGGTATAAAGAGAGAAGATAATGTGGTGATTGTTTTTGAAAATAGCATTTTGGGGTGGAGCGAATGAAGTTGGCAGGAGCTGTATAGAGGTTTCAGAAGGCAGAAAAAGCCTGCTCATGGACTGTGGCGTCAAGATAGGGCGTGAGGAGGAATACCCATTGCTTGAGAAAATACCTAGGAATATTGTGATTACACATTCGCACCTTGACCATGCGGCCTACCTGCCGCACATATTCGCAAAACCGCGGCCGCACACTACACTGTACATGACCAAGCCTACCAGAGACCTGATACAGTTGATGATTGCGGACTATATGAGAGTGAGTAGGAACGAATTCGGGCCGCGGGTTTTTAACAATATGCTCACAAGGTGCAGGGCTGTTGAGTATAGACAAGTGGTGGATTGCGGGATGAAATTCAGCCTGCACAACTCGGGCCACCTCCTCGGGAGCGCCTCAGTTCTCGTCCATAACCCTGCTGGCAATCTGCTTTACACATCTGACTTGAGCACAAGAACAAGCAGGATTGTAGAACCGGTTGAGAGTGGGCTGAGTGCGAAGACGGCCATAGTGGAGAGCACGTATGGGGGGAAGGGCGATGTGATGCCTCCAATTAAGGAAGAGATGGAACGGCTAAGAAGGATAATAAACAATACACTGAAGAAGGACGGTAAGGTGCTCGTGCCTGCATTCGCTGTGGGGCGGGCGCAGGAGCTCATACTCATGCTTGATGCATACATGAAAGGGGGGCTGATAGAGCCCGCACCCATCTACATTGATGGCATGATTAAGAAGGCACTCCATCTGTTCAGGCATAATGTGATATACGCACGGCAGGAACTGCAGAGGAGCATACTAATGAGCGATTCAGACCCGTTTAAAAGCCGGTACGTGTTCATCCCTGAGAGGAAGGATAGGAGTGATGCAATCGAAGAGGGCAGTATAATAATCACCACATCTGGGATGATGAAAGGCGGTCCTGTAATGACATACTTTAATGAGATGGCAGGCGAGAGGAAGAATACACTGCTCTTTGTGGGTTATCAGGCGCCGGGAACGCCGGGCAGGATGATCCTTGATGGCGCTAGGAAGGTAAGGGTGCATGGGAAGGAAATAGAAGTAAAAATGAAGGTTGAGGCGGTGCAGATAAGCGGGCATGCAGACCATCCCGGCCTCTTGCATTACATAAACAGCATAAAGGGCCTTGAGACGGTCTACATCGTGCATGGGGAGGAGAGGAAGAGAAAGGAACTCAAGAAAAGCCTAGAAGAGAATGAGAGGTATGAAGTTATACTGCCAAAAAATGGAGAGAAGTTCGAATTATGAAGCATCATGGCGTTTTTAATCAAAACGACCACAATGTTGACAAACAAAAAAGTATTCGAAGTATTTGAACTGTGGGCCTATTTAATACGCACTGCATATTTGCCTGTCATCTTGACACCGAGTATCTTGCCCAATTCTGAATTCTCAACACTCGTTATGATTACAAAACCGCTCCACTGCTCGGTGAGGTCATTTGAGCCACAGGCCGGGCAGGTCTCGGCACCAACACTCACATACCTGCATACCCTGCATGCCTTCTCATTTGTCATGTTCCAACACCCTTCATTTCTTCTTTGCGGGCTTTTTCTCCTCTTCACCGCCACTGCTCTTTCCCTTTGCGCCCTTCACGACATGCCCCCACTCATCCTTGCCAAGCCCGGCGGTCCTCATCGAGAGGCCAACCTTGGTCTCAAGGATGGTGGGTTTTATACTAGTAGTGATTATACGGGCCTTAACCGTATCGCCCTTCTTGAGCACCCTCTTGGTATTCTTGCCAACGAGCTGGCCGCTCTTCCTGTCAAACCGCACAACATCATCAGTGACCTGTGAGAGATGGACAAGGCCCTCCATCGGGCCCAATGAGAGAAACGCGCCAAACTCCACAACCTCTGTTGCCTCGCTCTCTATAACCTCGTTTATCTCGGGATAGTAGGTGAGAACACCAAATGTAGAGTCATAGTATGCCGCACCATCGCCCGGCACTACGTAACCGCCATCCATGTGCTGGATGCCCTGTATTGAGAGAATTACGCCAAGGTCGGCGTCAATCTTGCGCTCGTACTTTTCGCGCAGTATCTGTAGTATTGCATCCTCCCGTTTCATTGCAAACATGTCTGGGGGGATCCGCACCGCATCCACTATCGTGTAAACCTTATACATAGCCACCACTATCGGATAGATATTCTGTTAGACTTCGTTATGCTTATAATCCTTACCCCCCTCCTGTGCGCTACCCGTGCGAGCTTTATATCCGCAGTTGCAATAGCACCCTGCTTGAGAAGCCAGTCATCTGGCTCCTCAGTTGATGGGTCAATCTTTACATCCATCTCTTCAAGCATCCTTAGTGCGAGTGCGGCGTGGGGCGCTGAGAATCGGTCTGAGGATGCTAATGCATGCAGTTCGTTAAGAACACCTCGGCTCGTGTAAAACGCAACTGGAGAATCAAAACGCTCGCGCAAACGCCCAAGCGATACCTTGCGCTTTGCGAGAAAGATTAGGAAACTCGTGTCAAGTGCAACTGTTATGGCCGGCATAATTAGAATATAAAAAACAATCAATAAAAAGAAATTATTTAGAATGAGGGCATTATGGGTGGCCTCTCATCTGTAAGCATAAAGAGGTACACCAAGTACTGGATTGTGTATTTCGCGTATGAATTTATCAAGTTATGCAGCACTGAGACCCTCTTCCCAAGGATGAGTATCGCCAGAAACTGAATAGGCACTAATATGTATGCTACAAGCGCGCCAAAAATCATTCCTATGATCATGTAAATGATCAGATAGAGAATCCTAAATATTATCTCCAGCCGTGATGCTTTTTCCACAAAGGGAATATTCACATCTACACCTTTCATCATATATCACCAATACCAATTTTGCCAAAAAGAATATAAACTTTATTCAGAATGTTTTCAGAGGCTCGTCGATATTGATGTTATAAATATTGCTAATACATATTTTCACGTATGGACAACGAGATAGAGATAGACCTAAGGAAGAGCATTACAGAGAATGCAAAAGCATACTACGAGAGGGCTAAGAAGGCAAGAGAGAAAGCAAAGCGGCTGAAAGAGATGCTCGAAAAGGGCATAACCATAAGTGCAGGCGAGAGAAAGGATGCCGGGGCATCTGAAAAAAAGAAAAAATGGTATGAGCATTTCAGGTGGTTTTATTCAAGCAAAGGATTCCTAGTAGTGGCTGGGAAGAATGCAAACCAGAACGAGGCACTCTACAAAAGGGTAATGAAAGAGAATGACCTCTTCATGCACGCAGAGATTGTAGGCGCACCGTTTACAATAGTAAAGAATGGGCTTAATGCAGACAAAAAAACCGTGGAGGAGGCCGCGCAGTTTGCGGCCAGCTATTCGAGGGCATGGAAGTTTGGGTATGCGGTTATAGATGTGTATTCTGCAAAGAAAGAGCAACTCACAAAGAGGGCTAGCGGCGCTTATATAAAGAAGGGCGGTGTGATGGTCGAGGGTGAGAGGGAGTGGTACAGAAACACAGGGTTGGGGCTGGCGGTCGGGCTCTACCAAGGTAGGCCTGCTTGTTTCCCAGCGCTTTGCACGCATCTGCTTGCACAGGCCGTAAAGATTGTGCCAGGTTCAAAGGAAAAAGAAATTATTGCGAGAGAGATAAGTAAAAAGACGGAAATTAGTGTTGATGAGATTGTTGCACTGTTGCCCGCGGGAACAAGCGATATCGCATAGCCGTTTGCGATGGGCGCGAATATAATGAGTGCTCCGACCGGGATTTTTGGGTGGGATGCAACTATAGCTACACAACGCCATTACACCCCCGAACCCGGGTCTCAGCCTTACCTTACAACATACCTTCCCTAAGATGTCAATCACGGAGGGTATGAGAGGGGGGCGCTAGCCCCCTTCCTCTCCTCTTCCTCCAAGATATCAATCGTGGGGGGTATGAAAGGGGGGCGCTAGCCCCCTTCCTCTCCTTTTCCTCCAAGATATCAATCGTGGGGGGTATGAGAGTAGAGGGAGAGAGGGGGGCG
>DYJQ01000024.1:6006-14357 GCA_020723045.1 Candidatus Micrarchaeum sp. | reverse complement strand
TGCATTTACATCTGCTCCTTTCTCTAGCAGTTCTTTTGCTTTTTTGATATCCCCTTCTACTACTGCTTCAAAAAGTGATGCCCGCATGAGTGCAGTCCTGCCGTCTTTGTTCTTTGCATTTACATCTGCTCCTTTCTCTAGCAGTTCTTTTGCTTTTTTGATATCCCCTTCTTTTACTGCTTCAAAAAGTCTCTCATTTAATTTTTTACGCCCTTCTTTTTCCAAACCTTCAGCCAAGACATTAATTTTACCTTTTGCAACGCTCGTACGTATCTCGCGTGGCCTAACAGCAGTCTTTTTTCTGCCCTTCATTTTTTCATTCATACTATCACCTCACAGATTTATTGTAACAATTTTGAAGTTGGGGTTTAAAAGTTTTGCGGTTTTGTAGAATAAGAGAAGAAATGTTCTTTTATTCTCAACCCATGATTATATCAAGGCCGCTTTTTGACGCCTCAACTACGCTGTTATACTTCCACTGGCCCAATCTGCCGCACAACTGGTCAATCGGGACGCGCACCTGCTTTGCATCATTCCTGAAACGCACAGTAACCGTATTATTCTGCAGTGTGTCATAATCCACAGTTATGCAATATGGAACGCCTATCTCATCAGCCTTTGCATACCTCTTCCCAATACTGCCGCTCTCGTTATAATAAATGTCAAACATTACCATAAGGTCCTTGCTGAGCTCCATTGCCTTCTCACCGAGCCCATCCTTCTTCATCAATGGCAGCACATACACATCATATGGCGCAATACGCGGCGGAAGGTTGAGCCAATCCCACCCGCGCTCTTTATCCTCTACATACGCATGCTCAAGCGCACACCAGAACAATCTGTCAAGCCCAATGGATGGCTCGATAACGTGCGGGAGCACTTTCTTTGATTCCACCGTTACCTCAAGATTCTTGCCAGAGAATTCCTTATGCCTCGCAAGGTCATAATTAGTCCTGTAAGCCAGGCTCATAACCTCAACCCACCCGAACTTGGTTGGGATCTCAACATCATAATTGCCGCCCGAATAGTGCGGTGTCTCATCCTCCATCAGATAACGCATCCTGAAATTGGTTATCCCTACTGAATTGAGTAGCCTCTTCTCCTTGGCCATGAAATAAGCCATCGTCTTGAGCGGGATATCGCCGTTTGCATAGGCATCCCCCAAAGAGACAGGGTCAAAATCCTTGCCATCACGCTGCTGCTGGCGCGTCTGCAACGGGACGACTGTATCTTTCACTTTCTCTAACGATTCCCCTTCGTTGTCCGGGTCGAAAAAATACTCAAGCTCCATCTGCGTGAACTCCCTCACGCGTATGAGCGCCTGCCGTGGCGAGATCTCGTTCCTGTAAGACCTGCCAACCTGCCCGATGCCCATAGGCAGCTTTGCGCCGTATGTGTTGAATATTTTATTGAAACACATAAAGATGTTCTGTGCAGTCTCGGGCCGCATGTATGATGCCGTGCCACCGACCGCGCCCACATATGTAGAGAACATCATATTAAACGGCTTGACCTCGCTGAGCTTGCCGCCACATTCCGGGCACTGCAACCCGCTCTCAGAGAGTGTTTTCGTGAGCTCATCAATGGACATGTGCGATGCATCCACCTGCAATGCCTCCTTAATCAAGTGGTCTGCCCTGAACCTTCTTTTACAGGAGAGACATTCTACAAGCGGGTCGTTGAAATTATCAACATGGCCGCTTGCCTTGAGTGCAATCTCGGGGAGGATAGTAGAGCCGTCTATCTCCAAAAAGCCGTCCTCTTTCAGGAAGATTTCACGCCAGAGACTAATTATCCGGTTCTTTATCGAGGCGCCGATTGGGCCGTAATCGTAAAACCCTGCAATAGAATTGTATATTTCAGAAGTTGGAATTATAAACGCTCTCTTAATCAACACATTGTAGAGCTTCTCATGCATAGAGGTATGCATAGGTGCACAAAGTTAATTAATTTACCGTTAGTAATCTCATACCATGGACCGCGAAGAACTGATGAGAAGGGTAAGGGAGCAGTTAAGAGGGGCGTACAACAGCGAGGATTTTGTACAGCACGCATCACAGACCATCGATGACCTTGACCATATGCTCAACGTAATGTTTGAACATATCAGGAATTGGTACTCAATCTATCTGCCAGAGCTTAAAGATACAGGTGATAGGAGGATATACCTAGAGGTTGTTGAGAAGTACGTGCGTGATGACCCTGCAACTGCTGACGTGCTGAGCGAGGCCGCAAAGAAGGTCCTTCCAAAAGAGAAGTCAATCGGTGCTGAGATAAGCGAGGATGACCGAAAGGCACTGCAACAGTTTGCGGTAACGCTGAAAGGGATGTATGATTTAAGGGATTATCTGGACGAGTACAGAAACAGGACGGTTGAAAGGATCGCTAAAAACCTTGCATATATTCTCGGGCCATCCCTCGCAACGAAGATGATT
Source organism: Candidatus Micrarchaeum sp. (assembly GCA_020723045.1). Taxonomy (GTDB): domain Archaea; phylum Micrarchaeota; class Micrarchaeia; order CAILAH01; family CAILAH01; genus DYJQ01. Next base: position 11,922 of record DYJQ01000024.1, on the reverse strand, counting down.
GTGGAGGCCAAAGGGTTGAGAAGGCTGGCAAACATGCCCGCGAGCAGTATACAGGTACTGGGTGCTGAGAAAGCGCTCTTCTTGCATCTTACAAGCCATACAAAACCGCCCAAGCACGGCTTATTATTCCTGCACCCAATGTTGAGAGGGGTTAAGAAGGCGCACAGGGGCAAGGTAGCGCGGTTGATTGCGGCAAAGGTTTCAATTGCTGCAAAGGCGGATGCGTACACTAAGAACTTCATTGCACCAAAGCTGAAAGAGGAGCTTGAGAAGAAGATGAAAGAGATAGTTGAGAGTTAAACTAAAAGAGGAATAGATGTTTTATGAAGAGAATAGTTCGAAAACAAAAAAAGGGGATGCAAGTTAATGCTGTTAGTGGCAATAATAGTTCAAAGCAAAATGAATTTAGAAAGATGTTTGAGAGAGAGGGCGCAAATGAGAGGGCAGTGAGGGCCCACGAGCAGATAATTGAAGCCCTAAATGAGATAAAAGATAAATTAGGGCGTATCACCTCAAAGCGTGCAACGAATAAGAAAGAGATAGGGGAGATATACTCAAAGGTGGTGGAAACCCTAAAAAAGACACAATATAAATCAATGTACATTTCAAAGCACGCGGCAAATAAGGAGGAAGTAGAGAGGACATACTCAGAGGTAATAAACGCCCTAAAAGATATAAAAAATATTCTAAGAGGGATGGAATAGCGCATAGGGAAGAAAGACAACCTTTTAGATTTTTACTTAGAATAATTGAACATGAGGGTGCTTGCGCTTTCAGATATACATTCTGAAGAAAGGGTTCTAGACGGCATCCGCAGTAAACTAGCCAGAAAGAGGTATGACGCCATATTCTTGGTAGGGGATGTATCGGACCACGGAAACGTACCATTTGTTGACAGCTTATTGCATATAATCGATGGAATACCAACATGCATAGTACCCGGGAACATGGATGATGAGCGTGTAAGGGCACGGCTGGGCCAAGAGCAGTATTACTTGGATATAAAACGCATACGATTCAAGAATAAGTATGAGGTGTTTGGTATTGGCGGCGGGCTAAGGGGGCCATTTCGCACGCCGTATGAGTACAGTGATGACGAGATGTTGCTCAAGCTCGATGGAATACGGCTAGGCAACCCCTCTATTGTTCTTTCGCATTCCCCGCCATTTGGCTATTTTGATGATGTGGGAGGGGATGTGCACATAGGGTCGAGAAGCGTCCTAAAGTTCATCTATGATAACGAGCCATTCCTTTTCATATGCGGCCATGTGCATGAGACAAAGGGGCACATCAAGATTGGGAGGACGCACATCATAAAGCTGGGGCCTGCAAAAAAGGGCAGTGCGGCTGAGATTGCATGCAGCTATACTGATAAGGAGAAAAACAGCATAATAGATGTAAACTGGATCACACTCTTTTAATGTGAAAATCAATCATCTATACCCAGCAAAAGACAAAAGAGAAATTATTATGCAGCGGCTGGTGTGGCAGCCACTGCATTACCCTTCTTCTTTGATTCCACAACCTCTGTTTTGATTATCTCAACCCTTTTTATGGGCGCGATCACTTTAACCTTCTTGTATATCTCCGATGATAATTTCTTGAAGAGGACCTCCTGCATGAGCTGGTCATAAGTCTTTTTCGCAGCAGCCTCACGCAGGAACTCTTCAACAACTTTCCTTATGGCAATGCGTGTTGCACCGCTTATCTTGTTTGCCGTCACAACCGCAGATTTTACGCTCGTATTTATGCCGTCCTTTGTCTGGACCACCACAACATCGTCAACAAGCGACATCCGCCTCCTAACGATGGTCCTCAGATAACTGCGTATAAGCTCGTGGCCAACGAGTGCAGTATATGCAGTCTTGCCCTTTATCTCTTTCACCTTGAGATGCACCCTCGTGTAACCGTGCGGAAGTTCGCCTGTAAGCTCGCCGAGGTTTGCGATCACTATCCTATCCATAACATTGGCATCCTCAAGTGCAAGCACATCACCTATTTTCCGCTCGTCAAATATCTTTGGTGCAATAACAGAATACCATGATTTAAATTTCCATTTCTCCGCCCTTGCCATACGTTCACCTTAATTATTATTTTACCAGCAATGCCGCCAGTTCAGGGTCATACTTCCAATTGTTGAGCTTCCCCTTCCTATTGAGATAATCAACAGTCCTGCGGACCTTTGATTCAATATGCTCGAGCTTTATGCGATTGCTCTTATCAGAGCGGTTTGCTTCTATATGCTTCCTCACACGCACCGCTCTCTTGATAAGCGACATCAGGTCCTCGGGGTACTCCCTCTTGATACCCTTCTCTGCAAGGATTCTCGTGAGCTTCCTACCCGTGAGCGCCTTGACATCAGGGATGGCATAAGTATCCCTAAGTATCACACCTATCTGCGCGGCATCCTTACCCTCCTTTGCGAGCTTCTCTATTATGCCTTCTACCTCCGCGGCATCCATATCCACCCATGCGGGGACATCGCGCGGGTAGTGCTTCTTCGACCTCTTGGACTTGCCTCCTTTGCGAGTATGCAACCTTACCATCAAATACCACCATTAATGCAATACATGTTTTAAGAACTGCTCAACCGCCTTTTTACGATGAGACAATTTCTGTTTTAACGTCATATTTTCAGCGAAGGTAAATTTATAACCTTTTGGAATAAACAGCGGGTCATACCCGAACCCGCTTCTCCCCCTTATCTCCTGTGCAATACTGCCATCAACCGTGCCAGTGAACACATGGGCCTTTTTGCCGTCAAAATAGCCTATCGCCGAGACGAAATGCGCCCTGCGGTCCCTCCTTCCTCTCATAAGCCTAAGTATGCCGTCAAGACCAACCTTCCTTAAAACCCATGCGGAATATACACCCGGGAACCCGTTGAGGGAATCAATGAAAAGGCCTGAGTCCTCTATTATGAATGGCATCTTTACCGTCTTGGAGATATTGAAAAGCGAGGCGGAAGCAACCTGCTCGCACGTATCCGCCCTCACCTCCGGGTACTCGCGCTGTAAATGGACTAGCTCGATACCATAGCCAGCACACATCTCGTTCACTTCTGAAAACTTGTGCGGGTTTGATGTAATAAAAAAAACTTTTTTCAGCCGTGAGGGTTTGCCCGCAGACGCCTCACGCACCCTTTCAGCCATAGCCATGCCACCTTATTGCGATGTATATGTGTTTATGCCCGCAGGCCTCTTTGTTATGTTGCCCTCCTTTATACCAGCAATCCGTTTCACCTTTTTAGAGAATGCCAAGTCGAGTAGCCTCTGTGTAATTATTCCGTCAAGCACTACCGCAACTGGCGGTGTGGCCGTGCTGTTGAGCTCTGTTATAAGGTCCCTTACGGGCAACTCTTTCATAAGCTCGTTATTCTCACCAAGCAACCTCGCCTTGAGCGTACCATTGAGCTCTAAAAGATGTGTCTTGAGGTCATCAGGCATCTCACCGCGCGCAGTGGCCTCCGGCATAGGCTCTACGGACTTCTCCGCAGACCTTTCAACCTGTTTTTCGCGCTTCTGTTCAAATGGCTGTTTGGGCTCAAACTCGCGTTTATATTCATAATGGGAACCCTGCTCAGGTTCACCGCGCCGCTCGGACTGCTGTCTGCTGTATGGCTGGCCCTCCTGTTCCTCACCATGGTATTCGCGCCTTCTCCTGAACTCACCCCGATGCTCGCCCCTATCAAACCGTCTCTTACCATAGTACTGTGACTCGGCCTGTTCGACTGGCACCTTGCTACGTAGGGCTTTGATTATCTCCTTTCTGGAGAGCTCCTCAACCTCCCTCCCGGGCGGTGCCCTCGCAACGAAGTCTATCTCTGCCACATCAAGCAGTTCCTTGAGTATTATATCGCCACCACGGTCGCCATCAAGGAAGAGTGTAATCTCCTTCTTCTTGCTGAGCTCGACCACTGATTTCGGTACTGAAGCACCGCCCAGTGCCACAACATTCTTTATATCATTCTTTAGCAGGTTTACCACATCCGCACGGCCCTCAACAACTACTATCGAGTCGTATGTATCAAGCTCTGGGCCCGCGATAAGCTTCTCAGACCCATACTCGACAACAGTGGATGTCTTGACCTCATCACGCACCTGCTCGAGTATCTCCTTGCTCTCTGGAAGCGTCTCGGTGACGAGGCTCTTCAGCAGGGTCTTGGCGCGGTCAACAAGGGATTTTCTCTTGACATTTCTCATATCCTCTATCTTTTTTACTGTGATATGCGCTTCGCACGGCCCAACACGGTCTACGCTCTCTACTGCCGCTGCAATAACAGAGGTCTCAACCATGTCTAGGCTGGATGGAAGTAGGATCGTACCCACACTCTTTCCATCGCGTGCCTCAAGCTCTACCTCAATCCTCCCAATCCTACCGCTCTTCTGCATCTCGCGGAGGTCCAGCTCGTCACCTAGAAGACCTTCAGTCTGTCCGAATATTGCGCCAACCACATCGGGCTTTTCAACAAGGCCCTTAATCTCAAAGTCTGCATGTACCATATACTTGATGGTGTCTATGTATATCTTTCCCATTTTATTCACCTTTTCGTTTCGTAAGCTCTCTGAAAATGTGAGGGACATCCTCTATAGTCAAGGTGCCGAAAATCCGCTTAAACCTCTCTCGCATAGCTGCGTCAATCCATACCCCTCTGCTATAGAGGATGGATTCAGCCTTCCTATGCTTTATCTCACCAGAACGGTCAAAATCGGTCAGTATGACTGCGGGCGCGTCCGGAATGTCCTCCACCCTTGCAAGGCGGTCGAGCGTGATAACGTTCGCACGCACGCCTATCTTCTCAAGGGCAGCAACATCCCTCTTGCCCTCAACTACAACCAACCGGTCGTTCAGGTCAGTGATGAGTTTTATGAGCGTGTGTTCCATCTGGCCGTTTTTTGCAGAGCGCATTGAAATCTCCTTCACTTAGGTCAAGTGAAACCATCTTTCTCTTGCTCTTGTACCCTCGGATCAAGCGGGCGTCACACCCAAACTCCCTCTTAAGAACATCAAGGAGCTGGATGTTGGCTCGGTTATCCTCTGCTGGCTCGGTCAGATAAACATCCATCACATCGCCGCATATGACTTTTATGCCACGCGAGCGCGGATGCACCTTAACATTCACTTCCATCTACGGCCCCTCACCTTTCAAAAGGCCATTTCAATGATGCCATACCTCTTTTGTGCTACTTTCCGGAGCCGCTCTTTAGGCATCCCAAAAGAACGGCTATACTGCGCACTGTCGACCGATATTTCATCGCGCTACGTTGTGCTCGTATGGCCATCCATGCGCAGCCTGACTATTTTAGACGCCAGACTATATATAAACCTATCTCTTCACAGCATTCTTCTTCAACAAAAGACGTAAGGACCCTCTCATGAGGCAAAGGGGGAATACTTTGAAAGATGGATAAGCACTTTATTGGCCCTGCAAAAGGAGGTTTATAACCCGGTCGACTGAATCCTCAACGAGAGGCATTGAATTCTGCCGCAACTGGTTTACGAGCGCAAGCCTTACCGCCCTCTCAAAATCATCGTTCGTAGTACAGAGGGTTGTTATCCCCAGTGAGTTGGTTATGAGGAAGTCCTCCACAGGCCGGGCTGGAAGCTTATAGCCGGCTTGCTATAGAACCTGGCCTTCATCAGGACTGTTGTGTACATGCCCACAACCACATCCGGTGCAGAGAGCCACACCTGCTCGTTCCTATTCTGGTCGCGGACCATAGACAGTTGGGGCGACTGCATCTCCCTCATTATCTCTTCAGTTTCGGTGAAGTGCCTTTCGCCTGCACCGGGGTGGCAGCGCACGATAACGTTGAAGTGTGTATTGGAATCCTCTGCAATCTTTGCGAGCAGTGAAAGGACTGCACGAAGGTATGTCTTTTCATTATACCCCAAGGAATCACCATAGAAACTGGA